>JBDRDQ010000163.1:0-10597 GCA_043820695.1 Gemmatimonadota bacterium
TCGATGAGGAGACGGGGACACTCAAGGGATGGATTGAGGTCGTCGACGGGCGCTGGGGTGCCTCACTGGAGATCAATCCTCCCGTCGAGCCGGCCTGGGCACAGCGCGGCGAGTACGATGATGCGATAGGTGGGCGTCCGACCTCACTCCTTCTGTACGATCTGTGGAACGATCCCTACTGCCTCCACAGCGTGCACGAGGAACGCCCCGACCTGGTGGAGAAATACACGGCGTTTCTCGAGGCGCAGTTCGAGGCGCACCTGGCCTTGGGCCAGTACTTCACGCCGGGCGACACCGTCGTGCTGACGCCAGAACAGCTCGAGATGCTGCGGGCGCTGGGCTACATCCGGTGAGAGGGGGCCATCCCACGTGCCTGTCTGCCACGCGTAGGTTATTCTCTTCTCCTGGTCCGGTGCAGCGCCGGATCAACCGCCACGGCCATGGCCAACACATCGAGATTCCCCCCGATGAACCTCACGATCTGCTCAGCGGCAGTGCCCGGGTCACGGAGGACATCTTCGTGCCGAAGATAGAGCACCTCGAAACGGGGGTCCCCCGCCAGGAAGCGCCGGGCCCGGGCCATGTGGCCGTAAAAGATCTCCCGCATGCGCTTCTCGTCAGCGGCGACCGGTTCCCCACCGTGGGTTGGCGGCCCTGCGTCCGCCGGCTCTCCCAAGAGAGCCAGCATCTTGGCCTGGGAGGCCAGGACCTCGTCGAGATTCCGGACCATGAAGATGACACGGTACTGGGAGGTTCTCGGAAGGTGTTCCAGGAGGTAGGCAATGACTTTGACCACTCTACCTTGGGCCCCTTCGACCCAGGCCACATCTCCAGCTTCCAGGGCCTTGACCCGCTCCAGTTCGAAATAGCCCCGGAGGTTGCTCTCGTCGGGGGGCCTGTGCCCGTCGGTGACCGCCTCCATCCCGCCGGCCTCCAGCATCTGCATGACCATGGAAGTGCCCGACCGGGGGAGTCCGGACACGACCACGACGGGCAGACCGAAGCGTGCTCGCCGCCAAAGACGAGAGAGGGTGCGGATCATGCTTCCGATAATAGCTACCTGAAACGCCGGTGGGCACCCTGGCTCGCGGCAGCGGCTCTGCTCCTCCTCCTCCCGGAGCCCGCAGCTGCCTACGTGGGACCTGGCCCCGGGTTCGTTCTGGTCACCTCGTTCTTGGCCGTATTTGTGTCCTCCGCGATTTCGTTCCTGGCCGTTCTGACCTGGCCCTTCCGCGCGGCCTGGCTCTTCCTGCGCCGCCTCGGGCGCCCGAAACCACGCGTACGGAGAGTGATCATCGTGGGGTTTGACGGTCAGGACCCCGGAATCACCGAGCGGATGATGGATAAGGGCCGCCTACCCCACTTCCAACGCCTGGCCGACGAGGGCTCCTACCGGCGGCTGGCCACGACCTATCCCTCGGTATCGCCGGTAGCGTGGTCTTCCTTCAGCACCGGGACGCACCCCGCCAAACACGGGATCTACGATTTCCTGGATCGGGACCGGAAGAGCTACATGCCCGTGCTCTCATCCAGCCGGATCGGCGGGGTGAAGAAGGTGCTGAAGGTCGGCCGTTGGAGGATTCCACTGGAGAAACCCGAGCTTCGTCTCCTCCGGGGCTCCCGCCCTTTCTGGTCTATCCTGGGTGAGAACTGGATCTGGAGCACCATTCTGCGGGTGCCGGTCACCTTCCCCCCGGATCGGTTCCGCGGAGCCCAGCTCAGCGCCATGTGTGTGCCGGACCTTCTGGGGAGCCAGGGCACATTCACGTTCTTCACGACCCGCCCTTCTCGAGAGGGGTTCAAGGAGGGCGGCCGCCGGGTGTCTCTTCGCCGGGAGGGCGCGGACGAAATGAATAGGGCCGGCTCCACCAGCTTCACCGCCGATTTGGAAGGCCCGCCCAACGAGCTCAAAGAAGGGGCTCCTCCGCTTTCGCTCCGTCTCTCTGTCGCGCCAATGGCCGACGGTCGCGCCCAGGTGACCCTGGGAGGCGAGACCCGGGAGTTGGAAATCGGGAAGCTGAGCGACTGGATCCCGCTGGCCTTTCCGGCGGCTCCCGGCCTCCGCATCCGGGGCATCTGCAGGGTGATGGTGAGGGAGATGGGAGAGCACGCGTCCCTTTATGTGACGCCCATCCATCTGGATCCTGAACATCCGGCCATGCCCATATCCCACCCCTCCTACTATGCTCCCTACCTGGCCAGAAAGGTGGGGACCTTCGCCACCCTCGGCCTGGCTGAAGACACGTGGGCCATGAACGAGGGGATCATCGAGGGCGGGACGTTCCTGGAGCAGACCTACGCCATCGACGGGGAGCGGGAAGCGATGCTGACCACCAGCCTGGATACGGTTCGGCGAGGAGCCGTGGTCTGCGTGTTCGATGCCACCGACCGGATCCAGCACATGTTCTGGCGCCCCATGGAGGAAAGCCCCGACGCCCTCCATGGCGACGCCATCGAGAAGCTCTATGAACACAACGACGCGCTCTTGGGCCGGGTCATGGAACGGGTTCAAAAGAACGACACTTTGATGGTTCTCTCGGACCACGGATTCTCCTCCTTCCGCCGGGGAGTGAACCTCAATGCATGGCTCCGGGAGGCCGGGTACCTGACGCTAAAAGGAGGCTGCAATGGAACCTCCGAGTGGCTCCGGGAGGTGGATTGGTCGAAGACGCGAGCGTATGCCCTGGGGCTCACGGGGATCTTTCTCAACGTACGGGGAAGGGAAGGAGAGGGGATCGTGGACCCGGAAAAGGAAGCCGCCGAACTCCGGACCGAGATGGCCGAGAAGCTCAGGGGTCTCCGGGATGAGGAACAAGACGAGGTCGCCATCCGCGAGGCCTTCGACCCAGCAGTTCTTGCGTCTGGACCTTACCTGGAGCGGGCGCCGGATCTCATCGTGGGCTACAACCGGGGGTATCGGGCGTCCTGGGACGGAGCTACCGGAGTGGTGGCCGGTCCGGTCTTCACCGATAACACCAAGGCTTGGAGCGGGGATCACTGCATCGATCCACGCCTTGTGCCTGGTGTCCTCTTCTGCAATCGCCCGGTCCGGGGCGAGACACCCTCTCTGGTGGACATTGCGCCATCCGCCCTATGGCTCTTTGGGCTGAAGCCGCCGGCGTACATGGACGGGCATGTCCTGTTCGAGGCGGAAGATTTCGGAGGCAAAGCGTGAGCGCCCTTGGCCGGGTTCTTCCCGTTCTCCTACTCCTCCTGCACCTCGCCTCATGCGGGGGATCCGAGCCCGAAGGTGCTCACGGCCGCCGGGTCTTGGTCGTGGGCATCGACGGCATGGACCACGCCCTCACGCAGCAGCTCATTGCTGAGGGCCGACTACCGAACTTTGCCCGCCTCGCGGCCACAGGGAGCTTCTCCGCACTGGAAACCTCAATCCCCCCCCAGAGCCCGGTGGCGTGGTCCGAGTTCTTCACAGGCCTGGACCCCGGCGGTCACGGGATCTTCGATTTCCTGCACCGGGACCCGGCCACCATGATGCCGTACCTCTCCACCTCCACCGTGGAAGCGCCGGGGCGAGTCCTGTCTTTGGGTAACTGGCGAATTCCCCTGTCCGGCGGCGGAATGCGGCTCCTGGTCCGGGGCACCCCCTTCTGGGAGGTTCTGGAAGACCACGGTGTTCGCACCACCATAGTCCGCATGCCGGCGAACTTTCCGCCCTCGGGAACGGCCGGTCGAGAGCTCAGCGGAATGGGGACGCCGGATATCCTGGGAGGCTACGGGACGTTCTCACTGGTCACGACGGCTCCGGAGTTGGCTCCCCAGGATCTCCACGGCGGAGGTGTCCTGGTACCCGCAGAGGGAGAGGACGGGCTCTACCGGGCAACGCTACGGGGCCCCCCGAATTCTTTCCGAGCAGATGGGGATCCTCTGACCGCTGACCTCACCGTGATCACCGACCCTGAACATCCCGTGGCCCGAATCGAGATCGGTGACGAGGTCCGCCTCCTCAACCAGGGCGAATGGAGTGACTGGATCCCCTTCGCCTTTAAGTTGACGCCCCTTGGAGGCCGGCTTCCGGGGATGGTCCGGGTCTACCTCCAGTCCGTCCATCCGGAGTTGATCCTGTACATCACCCCCATCAACCTCGATCCCTATGAGTCCGCTCTCCCCATTGCCAATCCCCCGGAGTTCGCTGCTGAGCTTGCTGAGGCGGGGGGCGGGCGGTACTACACCCAGGGGATGCCCGAAGATGCTAAAGCGTTCACGTCCGGTGTCCTGAACACGGGCGAGTTCCTGGCTCAGGCGGCGTTGGCACGAGACGAGGCGGCTCGGCAGTACCGGGCCCTCCTCCAGGAGTTCTCCTCGGCTCCCGGGGACCAACTCCTCTTCTATTACTTCGGGTTCCTGGACCAAGCCTCCCACGTCCTCTGGCACACCATGGATCCCACTCATCCGGCCCACGATCCTGTCCGGGACGCTCCTTTCGCCGGTGCCCTTCCAGGCCTTTATGAGTTCGCCGATTCCCTCATCGGAGAGACCCTCGAGGCGGTGGGGGACGATGCCCTGGTCGTGGTCATGTCCGACCACGGCTTCCGGTCCTGGCGCCGGGCCTTCAGCCTGAATGCTTGGCTCGAGGAGGCGGGGTACCTGGCGGTGCGGGAAGAAGACCCGGCGAGGCGGCAAAGCATGGATTTCCTCACGAACGTGGACTGGACCCGAACCCAGGCGTATGGGCTAGGCCTGAGTGGCCTGTACCTGAACCTCCAGGGCAGGGAACTGACGGGCATCGTGCCCGAATCCCAGCGGGATCTGCTCCTCGGCGAGATCGCCCGGCGTCTGTCTCGGGTCCTGGATCCGGAAACAGGAGAGCCGGCGGTGGCGCGGGTCCAACGCAGGGAGGACTACGAGAGCTGGGGCGCCCCGGAAGTGGGGCCGGACCTCGTGGTGGAATTCGCCGGGGGAGTTCGGAATTCCGATGCCTCGGCGGGGGGGAAGGTTCCCGCGGAGATCTTCACCTTCAACACGAGCCTCTGGAGCGGAGATCACATCATGGATCACCTGGCCGTTCCGGGCGTGCTCTTCACAAACCGGCCGTTTCTTCGGCCCGCTGCCAGCCTGCGAAATCTGGCGGCAGCCCTCACGGCCGAATTCGGCGTGACCTTTCCGAAACCGGATTCAGTTGCGGGCGGAGACTGACCCAAGGAGACCCCATGTTCGGATCGAAGATCAAGCTCCACCCAGACCTTCTGAAACGGGTGCGCAAGTACTCGGACATAGCGGGATATGCCTCGGTGGAAGAGTTCATCGAGCACGCTCTGGAAAAGGAGTTGGCCAAGCTGGAGGACGCAGGGAGTGAAGAAGAGCTTCGGCAGCGCCTTCGGGGGCTGGGATACATCTCGTAGCGCCATGAACCATCTGCCCTCAGCGACATGAGCATTCTGAATCGTCTTTTCGGCGGGGTCTTGGAGGCCCTACTGTGGCCCTTCCAGCGGCTGCCACCCGCAGTGGGCTTGGCATTCGTGGCCCTTATCACTGCGGTGGCTGTACTCCTCGTGTACCGCAGGACCTCCGACCAGGCTGGGATCTCGAGTGTCCGTCGTAGGATCGTGGCGTCTCTCCTGGAAATGCGACTCTTCCGAGACGATCTGGTGGTCGTGTTCCGGGCCCAGGGCCGGGTACTCAAGGACTCGCTCCGTTACTTCGGGTACTCCCTGGTTCCCCTGGCCTGGATCCTCGTCCCTCTCGTCGTGCTCTTCATCCACTTGGACCGGGTATACGGATATGGCCCCCTGGCGCCCGGGGAAGCCGCCACCGTCACCGTGAAGCTTGCGGAAGACGCGAGCCTGACCCTCGAAACCGGTCCGGGTCTGGTTGTGGAGACCCCGCCGCTCAGGATTACGGAAGAGAACGAGGTCCAGTGGAGAGTCCGCGGTCTCGTCCCGGGTGAGCATGCCCTCACGGTGAGGGCAATTGATCAGGCCTTCACCAAAGAGGTGATGGTCGGCTCGGGCCGCATTTCCCTCACCCCGACCCGACCCTCGTCGGGGGTCCTCGATCAGCTGTTCCACCCGGGCGAAGCACCGATTCCGTCAGACGCTCCCATCGGGGGAATTACCATCCGCTACCAGCGAGCTGCCGTTTCCTTCATGGGATGGCACGTCCACTGGGTCGTCCTGTTCCTTGTCCTGACCATCATCTTCGGCTTCGCCCTTCAGAAACCACTCGGCGTGAAGCTGTAGCCGGGCGCAGAGTAGATCGAGGGGCGAGACCGCCTACCAAGAGCCTCATTCTTCCGATAATCTGAGCCATCAAGGTGACCCCCAAGCTCTCGTTGGCCATTTTGCTGACCCTATTCTCCCTCTTTCTGGGGCAGGAAACCCTCCATCACCCAAACCTCGCTGATCATGGCACCATCGATGAAGGCCAAGTGCCTCCCATCGGGGCTGAGGTTGATCTGCCCCCAGCTTTGCATGCCGAGCCCCAGATCCTCGACCTCACCGCTCTCCACCGTTACCCGGGCGAGGTGCGTGCCCCCCCGGGTGGAGGGAGGGTCATTGTAGACGCGAACCAGGAGAGCGCGGCCGTCGGGTGTCCAGGTCGGCGCACCCGCGAAGCCTCGGACGAGCTCCCGGGCCTCTCCACCCTCGATGGGGAGCAGGAAGACAGACATGTCCGTGTTCCCAACGCGCCATACCGCGATGGTCTTGCCGTCGGGTGAGAGGACGATCTCACGAAGTTGCTCCATACCGTCCGCGACCAGCCGGTAGATCTCCCGTTCATCCCCGGACGCGAGGTCCCTGCTGACGATCCGCTGAACCGCCCGGCCGCCTTCACCTTCGGCCTCGTGGGAATACACAACAGCGCTTCCGTCGGGGGTGACGTCGTAGCTGTAGATATCTCCGCCCACGCTGAAAAGCTCCTCCACTTCTGCAGTCCAGATGTCCACCCGGTGGACGTGGCCACCCGCCCGGAGCAGGATCGTGCGGCCGTCGGGTAGCCAGAGGGGTTGGCTCGGATACCCGACGCTCCTGGGGAGCCTCATGTACCGCTCCTCCTCCGTGTCCATGAAGCGGATGGCCAGGGACACCGTGTTCTGGAGGGAGGAGCGGCGGGAGAGGAAGGCCAGCTGCCGGGAGTCCGGGGACCAATCAGGCCAGGTGTTCACACCCAGGGAGGGCTGGGTTCCGGGCTCTGGTTCTCCCACGACGCCGTCGTTTCTCGGGGCAAAGGAGGCGATGTGAATGCCCCGGCTGTTGGCCAACACCCCGTAGACGAACCTGCCGTCCCCGGTGAACTCCATGGGCATCGCCTGCCAGAAATCCGGCTTGACCAGCACGGGTGGGCCGCTCGCCTGCCCACGGGCGACGGGAAGAAGCCAGGCGCCGGGGGTCCCGGTGCGATCGCTTTCGAAGAGAATGTGCGCACCGTCCGGCGCCCATCCCAGAACCTTGTCGTTGGCGGGATGATCCACCAGCTGTCGCTCCTGGCCTCCGTCCACCGGAATCAGGTAGAGGTCCCGGGAGTCCTCGTTCTCGGGGTCGGATGGAAGGTCGTAGAGCACGGAGCGCCCGTCGGGAGAGAATCTCATGGTCCCGAAGTCCCCCCGGACGCCACTCTTCAGCACCCGGACGGACCCGTCCTCCGCTGACACGAGTGCCATCTGGTGAGCGCCGTCCGAGTCTACCTGGAGGGCGAGGATCCGGGTCCCGTCCGGAGACCAGTCCTCGGGGTTGATCCAGTCTGCCGCATGCAGGAGGGCGGGCTCCGAACCCTCCACGTCCGCCACTCTCAGCTGCCAGCCCGTCGGCGTCTCGTTCGAGTACCAGGCGTACGCGACCCGCTTTCCGTCGGGAGAGAGGCGGGGGTACATCCCATAGCCCGGCTCGTAAGCCGCTGCGTTATGGGTCAGGCGCCGGCTCTGTCCCGTGGCCAGATCCCAGATGGCGATGTCGCCCGTGGCCGGGTCCTGGTAGGCGAACCGGGCACCGTCAGGAGACGGTGAGCTCAGAAAGCTGGCGGACTCTCCGTACCAGACTCGTCGAGCCACGGTGTGCAGGGTGTCGGGAGGGGGCGGCTCCAGCCGCCAACTCCGTGGCCCGCCCACGGTGGTGAAGAGGCCGGCCTGAGCGAGGGGAGTTTCGGGGGCGTGATCGCAGGCCAGGATCGGGCAGAGGAGCAGTGCAACGACGAATACCCGTGTCATGATCGTTCTCCTTCGGTCCGTTGACGCTTCATTTCCCACACCTCTGAGAGCACCTAGCGGCCCTCAGGTCGGGCTCCCCTTCCCTGCCTTTCGGGTAGGAAGTCTTCCATCACCCACACTTCCATGGCTGTCTCGCCGTCGACGTAGGCCAGGCGACGGCCGTCAGGGCTGAGGGCCATGTGGCCTCCGCCATCCATGCTGAGTCCGACCTCGAAGACATCGCCGCTCTCCACGTCCACCCGGACGAGGTGCATGTCTGGGTTGGAGGGGTCTTCCGGATCGATGTAGGCCCGGATTAGGAGGGATCGTCCGTCCGGCATCCAGGCGATCTTCTGGAAGGAGCCCCTCAGGAGCTCCCGGGGTTCGCCTCCGCCGATGGGGAGGAGACGGACGGCATCGGGATCGCTCTCATTCTGCCGCTCGCCCCTGTGAAGAAGGGCTACGGTCTCCCCGTCTGGTGACAGTGCCACATGGCTCACCTGCCCCACGCCCTCGAGAACCACCCGGTGGATGTCTCTCTCCGCTCCGGATCCCAGATCCCGGACCAGGATCCGCAACTCATTTTGGCCGGACTCGGTCTCCAACTCGCTGGCGTAGACGATGGCGTCCCCGCCGGGAATAACATCGAAGCTGCCAATGCCCCCAAGGGCTTTCTTGAAGAGCGGGACGGTCTCTCCAGTCAGAACATCCGCCCGGTAGAGCCCGCTCTGCCCCTCCCGGTCCTGGGACCGGATGAGAATGGCCCTTCCGTCCGGCGTCCAGAGGGTCTGCTGGGGATAATTGAGTTCCATGGGGAGCCTGAGGTGTCGCTCCACCCCGGTGTCCACGGACCGGATCGCCAAAGTCCTGGGGGCTTGGACCGGGGAGGGTTGGACGAGGAAGGCCAGGTACTGGCCATCGGGTGACCAACTGGGCCACAAAGTGGTTCCCATGGATGGAGCCGATGCCGGGGCCGGGGGCCCGAGGACCTCCCCGGTTTCCGGATCGAGGTTCGCCAACCGGACGGTTTTGCTCCCTGCCATCACACCATAGAAAAACCGCCCATCCCTGGTGAAACCCATGGGGGAGGCCTGCCAGAGATCGGGTTTGACAAGGATGGGGGAGCCCTCGGCGACCCCGTCCACGACCCGCTGGAGCCAAGCCGCTGGGGTGCCGGTGCGGTCACTGGAAAAGAGGATGTGGCCTCCGTCCGGGGACCATCCGTAAAGCAGGTCATTGGCGGGATGATCTATGAAATGCGTTTCTGGGCCCCCATCCAGGGGAAGCAGGTAAAGATCGCCGGACTCCTCGTTCTCGGGATCGGTGGGAAAGTCGTAAACGATGGATCGCCCGTCAGGAGAAAAGACGATGTTCAGGGGCGTGCGCCAGTCGAGTTGTTTCAACACCCGCACCGAGCCGTCACCCGAGGAGACGAGGACGATCTGGAAGGTCCCGTCCGGAAGCATCCGGGAGCCGGCGACCTGGTCACCGTCTGGGGACCAATCCGTCGGAGCCAAGAACACCTCCCCCCCCAGCAGGGTCCTGGGCTCCAGATCTTCACGGTCCACGACCCGGAGCTGCCACACCCACGGGTTTCCGCTCTCCCACCAGGCATACGCCACCTGCCGGCCATCCCGGGAGATGCGGGGGAACATGCCGAAGCCGGGGTAGTAAGGGGCGGGATTCTTGGTGAGGTTCAGGACGGCCCCCGTTGTGAGATTCCGGATCTCCAGGTCCCCCGCAATCCAGTTGTGGTAGGCGATCTCGGTACCGTCAGGTGAGAGGGATCCCAAGAGGTCCGCGCCGGGCCCGTACCACACCCGGCGCGTGACGGTCTGGATCGTGTCCGGGGGTGGTCGCTCAAACCTCCAGCTCCGTGGCGCACCGACGGTGGTGAAGACACCGGCTTGTGCGATGGGACTGTCGGGTGGCGGCTCACAGGCCAGGAAGGTGAGAAAGACCGCTCCCGCGATGATGCTCCGTACCATGATGTCCCTCCGTCAATCCAGAGCTGCCGGGTCCCCCAAGGGTCAAGGCCTAGCTGACCTCAGTCCGCCATAAGGACCGCTGAATCCACGATTCTTGCCAATTCCGTGCCGACCACGCTCGGAATTTGTAACCTCTTATTTTTCAAAAGGTTATGGTTATCAACACTCGCGGAAGGGATCCGCCATCGTCATGAAACGTTCCGGTTGGGGCCTATCCCGTTACCCCTGAGGGGAGCCTTCCACCGGTAGGGTGCCCAGGGGCAGAGTCACGCGGCAGGCGGTTCCTCCTCCGGGCATGCTCTGCAGAGTAAGCTCGCCTCCATGTGCCCGGGCGATCCGTTGGGAGATGGGTAGACCGAGACCCGTTCCCTCCTCCTTCGTCGAGTAGAAGGGTTCCAGAATCGATCCGAGGATCTCGGGAGGGATCCCAGGGCCGTCGTCCAGGACGGAGACGCGAACGTGATCCTCG
>JBDRDQ010000164.1:0-2996 GCA_043820695.1 Gemmatimonadota bacterium
ACCCGGTGGACTTCCAGGGGCCAGTCGTGAGCGGCGGGTGAAGAAGTGATGGTATCGTCCACGTTGAAGTGGATGGCTCATCCAGCGATACGGGAGACAGGTAGACGCCGACCGGAGTCGTGTCAATGGGCGGGGGGGAAGGGGCTCTGCCTGCTTGGAGGGCACCTTCACCCTGCCCAGGGCGAAGCTTACGGATGACCTCCGCTTGCCCGAAGCCGGTTTGGGAAAGACCTTTCTCCAATGATCATCCCCGCCCCCCTCCGGCCGAGCTCCCGGCTCCGCCCAGCTGCCTGGCTTCCGGTCGTCCTGCTCCTCCATGGGTGCGCCCTGGCCGGTGGCCCTGCAGCGCCTCCTCCCTCTCCAGGGGGGCTCCCCGCGGGATGGTCGGAGGTTGGGATGGCCTCATGGTATGGGCATCCGTACCACGGCCGAGCCACCGCGTCCGGGGAGAGCTATGACATGGAAGCCCCTACCGGGGCGCACCGGACTCTCCCCTTCGGCACCCGACTCCGGGTCGAGAACCTGGACAACGGACGCTCCGCCACCCTTACCATCAACGACCGGGGCCCTTTCGCGAAGGAGCGAATCCTGGATGTGTCGCGGAGGGTGGCCGAGGAACTCGGGATGCTGGGTCCCGGTACCGCCCGAGTACGAATCACGATCCTGGAGGTCCACCAACCCCACATCCAGATAGAGGATGGGAGCGCCTACCTCGGATCCAGGACGCGGGCGGAAACGTTTGGAGAGGAAGTTCCATGAACGCAGCGACCCCGGTGGTACTTCTTCATGCCTTTCCGCTGAACGCGACCATGTGGGCGCCGCAGGTCGAAGCCCTGGGCGATCGAACGATCCTCACACCCGACTTCCCGGGTTTCGGCGGGCGCCCCCCGGGCCCGGCCGAACTCGCCCGGTTCGGCCAGACGGTGCTCGAGGAAATGGACGAAGCCGGCATCCCCCGAGCGGTGGTGGTCGGCCTCTCCATGGGGGGGTATGTGGCTTTTCGCCTTCATGCCTTGGCCCCTGACCGGTTCTCCGCGTTCGTTTTGGCCGATACCAGGTCGGGCGCGGACGACGAGGCCGGCCAGAGGAAGCGCACCGAACAGGCTGCCCGGACGCGGCGGGAGGGCGTGGGCTGGATGGGAGAGGCACTTCTGCCCGCTCTCCTGGGAGAGACGACTATGAGGGAGAGACCGGAGGTCGTCGGGAAGGTCCGGGGGATGATCGCCCAGGCGGATCCCGAGGGGGTGGCCCGGGCTTTGGAGGCCATGAGGGACAGGCCGGACTCGACCGCTCACATGCGTGAGATCCAGGTGCCCGTCCTCGTCCTTGTCGGGAAGGAGGACACCCTCACCCCCCTGGCTGAATCCCAGAGGATCGCTGACGGAGTGAGGGACGGACTGCTCACGGTCATCCCCCGGGCGGGGCACCTCTCCAACCTGGAGGCTCCGGAACGCTTCAACGAGGCCCTGCTTGCTTTTCTGGACCGATTTGACACACCGGAGTCCCAAAGATGACGGACCACATAATTGATCTTCGAAGCGATACCCTCTCCATGCCCACTGAAGAGATGCTCCAGAGCATCCAGACCGCAGCGTTGGGCGACGACTCCCGGGACGGAGACCCCACCGTCCTGGAGCTGGAGGCTCTGTCCGCCGAGATGATGGGAAAGGAAGCCGCACTGTTGAACCCCAGCGGCACCATGTCGAACCTGGTGGCGATGCGGACCCATGTCGAACCTGGTGCCACGGCCATCGTCGAGCAGAGCGCCCATCTCTATGGTGCAGAGATCGGAGGAATCGCCGCTGCCTGCGGGCTTTTGGTCCTGCCCGTGCCCGGCCACCACGGTGCCATGGATCTGGACAAGCTCCGATTTGCCACCCGGAGAGTCGGCTCGCTCTTTCCCACACGGGGACTCGTCTGCATCGAGAACACTCACAATGCCGCAGGAGGAACGGTCATCCCCCCGGCGCATACGGAGGAAGCGTGCGCCATCGCCCGGGAAAAGGGCCTGGCCGTCCACCTGGACGGCGCCAGGATCTTCAATGCCGCGGTGGCGCTGGGAACCGATGCCTGGACCCTGACTCAACACGCTGACACGGTGTCTTTCTGTCTGTCCAAAGGTCTCTCGGCCCCCATCGGATCCGTTCTGACAGGCCCTCGTGATTTCATCGCCAGGGCCCGCATGGTGAGACGGGCCCTGGGTGGCACACTCCGGCAGGCCGGCATCATCGCCGCCCCGGGCCTTGTAGCTCTCCGGACGCTGATTGACCGACTCTCCGAGGATCACGCCAACGCCAGGCTATTTGCAGAAGGCGTGGCTGGAATGGAGGGATTGAGCGTGGACCTGGAGTCCGTCCAGTCCAACATCGTCAATCTGGACGTGGCAGCGTTGGGTATCGACGCGGTTACGTTCGCCACTCACCTGGACCCGCTCGGCGTCCGTGGGCTTCCTGGAATGGGGACCGTCGTCAGGTTCGTGACCTATCGGAACATCTCCCGAGAGGACGTCCAGCGTTCGGTCTCGGTCATTAGCGAGATGGTGGAGGCTCGACCCTGGGAGGAATCTTCAGACCCCTGAACCGACACGTTCGGGTACCGGGGATTGCCCAGGGTAGCGGGGATTGCCCACGGTAGCGGGGGCGCCCTTCTCACTCCAGGCCACCACCTGCCGGACGATTGACCATCCGGTTCCAATCCGGAGGTTCAACCCCCACCAGGTGCCTCACAAAGAAGTCGTATCGCTTCCGCACCCCGAATGAGCCCCCGGAGCCGTGATTCGCGCCGGGCACCATCAGGAAATCGAAGTCCTTTTCGGCTTCGATGAGGGCATCCACCACCTGCATGGTGGAGGACGGATCCACGTTGGTGTCCATCTCCGGTACCAGGAGGAAGAGCTTCCCCTGAAGTTTGTGTGCGTTCACCACGTTGGAGGAGGCCTCGTAGTGGGGGCCCAGGGGCCAACTCATCCACAGCTCGTTCCACCAGATCTTGTCCAT
>JBDRDQ010000165.1:0-2223 GCA_043820695.1 Gemmatimonadota bacterium
AGGACGAAGGCCCTGTGCATGAGGTCACGATGAGCCCCTTCTGGATGGGAAGGGTCGAGGTCACCTGGAACGAGTTCGAAGCCTGGTATCAGGCCACCCGGGCGGAAGGCCGAACCGATACCCGTGTGGCCGGAGCTACCCGCGTGGCCGGAGCTACCCCTTTGGTCGAAGCCGGGGCTCTGGGAGTCGACGCCATCACCGGAGCCACTCCCCCCTACGTGCCTCCGGATCAGGGGTGGGGCAAAGGAGATCGCCCGGCCATCACCATGACCCATCACGCGGCCGTGCAGTACACCCTCTGGCTCTCGGGGGTGACGGGCAAGAGGTACCGCCTTCCGACGGAGGCGGAGTGGGAGTACGCAGCCCGGGGTGGAACCACAACTCCCTACTTTTTCGAGGGGAATCCCCAGCAATACACAAAACGTCGCTTCCTGAACCGAATCTTCCCTCGGAGCACGGAGGTGCTGGACCGCTTCGCGGTTCATGTCGGCAACAGCGGGGCCCGAACGCAACCGCCCTCCGAGGTGGAGGCAAACCCCTTCGGTTTGGTGAACATGGTCGGGAATGTTCGGGAGTTCTGCCTGGACTGGTACGAGGAGGACAGCTATCGGCGTTCAGGGGAAGAGGGGCCGGTGTTGGATCCCCGGGGACCTGATGGGGGAAGGGAGCACGTGGTGCGGGGCGGTTCGTTCCGGAGCGACCCGGCTGAGTTGAGATCAGCAGCCCGAGGTCACACCCGTAAAGATGCGTGTCTGATGACAGACCCCCAGATTCCCAAGAGCCTGTGGTGGTATTCGGACTGCGATGACGTGGGATTTCGAGTGGTCCTCGAGGCTCGGAGCCCAGAAACCAAAGAAAAAAGCCAAGGAGCCGCACGATGAGCGAGAAGAGCGAGAAGAGGGTGGGACCGAGCCGGCGCGACTTCATCGAAACCCTCGGCGTGATCGGCGCAGCCGGAGCTGTAGGCGCGGTGGTGGCGGGGTGCGGCCAAAGGGGAAGAGATCTGTACCCCGGGTACGCCTACCCACCCCTCCTCGAACAGGCTCCGGACGGGCCCGTGCTGAGAGCCGGTGTGATCGGCTGCGGGGGGCGGGGCACCGGCGCCGCCCAGCAGTTCCTGGAAGCCGGACCCAACCTGGAAATCGTCGCCTTGGCCGACTACTTCCAGGATCGGGTGGACAATTGCCGCAGGGGGCTTCTGGAGGACAAAGGGGTCGAGATCCCCAACGAGCAGTGCTTCACCGGATTCGATGCCTACCATCAGCTTCTGGAGGTCGACCTGGACGTGGTGCTGATGGCCACCCCGCCCTACTTCCGTCCCGCACACTTCGAGGCGTGCGTAGAGGCCCGGAAGCACGTCTTCATGGAGAAGCCGGTGGCCGTGGATCCGGTGGGCTGCCGTTCGGTCATGGCCTCGTCCCGGAAGGCTGACGGGCTCGGGCTGTGTGTGGTGACAGGCACTCAGCGACGTCATCAGGCCGATTACCTGGACACCTTCCGACGGGCCACCGGGGGGGCCGGGGGCGGCGTCACCGGCGGCGCCATTGGGGAAATCGTCGGGGCGAACGTCTACTGGAATGGTCAGGTGCCGTGGTGGCGGGATCGGCAGGCCGGCTGGACCGACGTGGAGTACATGCTTCGGGACTGGGTGAACTGGACATGGCTCTCCGGCGATCACATCGTGGAACAGCACGTCCACAATCTGGATGTGGCCAGTTGGTACCTGGGCGACGCCCACCCCGAGAAGGCGGTAGGGTTCGGCTCCAGGTGGCGGCGCCCAACGGGGGATCAGTACGATTCCTTCAGCATCGACTTCACCTACCCGGGCGAAGTTCACGTGCACAGCATGTGTCGCCAGATCGCGGGCTGCGCGAACAACGTGTCGGAGTTCGTGCGGGGTACCGAGGGTTATACGAACTGCGTCGACAAGATCTGGGGCGCCGACGGGACGGAGCGGTGGAGCTACCCCTACGCCATGGACGAGGAAGGAAACGAGATCAACCCACAGCCCTATTTGCAGGAGCACATCGATCTGGTTACGGCGATCCGCACCAACCAACCGGTCAACGAGGCCGAGCGGACGGCAGTGTCCACCCTGACCGCGATAATGGGCCGGATCTCCTGCTACACCGGCCAGGAGGTCACCTGGGACGAGATGATGGAATCGGACCTTAAGATCGGGCCGGATCAGCTGACCCTGGGGCCGTCGGAGCTGATCCGGGC
>JBDRDQ010000166.1:0-14739 GCA_043820695.1 Gemmatimonadota bacterium
AGGGGTACGGCGATTTCGATCTGGGGCGCGACGCGGAAGCCATCTTTGGGGGGGACGCCCACAACGTGTTCATGGTGAAGGCGACCTACTGGTTCGGATCGTAACCTCCAGATTCTAACCGAAACGTCGGGCCCGGCAGTCGACTCATCTACCGGAGTTCGGTCGCACAAAGCATAGAACCGCCGAAGAGCATTAGACTCTCCGGCGGTTCTTCCATCCCTCAAGGGCCGAACCGGCCCGGGCCAAGTCGCCTAAATCAGGCCTCCGCCACCGGTTCTGGGCTTTGCCGTACGGGCTGGAGAAGCACTGGTTCGCGTGCTGCTGGAGCTACTCACTCCCCCTGTTCCCCCACCCCTCGGTTTGGCCGTCCTGCCCGCGGAGCTCGAACCACCGCTACTCCTCACACCAGGAGAAGACGTCGCCTGGCTGCCGCCGCCGGACCCGGATGAACCGCTGCGAGGTCTGGCCGACCCTCCGGTGTATCCGGGGCTGGCACCACCCCGAGTGTACCCCTGGCCCTTGATCATCTGTCCCCGGGAGCTGATCGGCTGCACAACGATGGGCCTGGGTTGATAGCCGTACCCGCCGTACCCGCCGTACCCGTACCCGCCGTACCCGTATCCGCTGTAGCCATACCCGTACCCGTACAGGCTGCCGTAGCCGTATCCATAGTACGGGGAGTACCCATACCCGTACCCACCGTACCAGGGGTCAGAGAAGCCAAACCCCATGTACATTCTACGACGGGGTGCGTATTCGGGGTCGCCCTCATATTCCTCGACCGGCATCGGACCCGCTTTCACGGAAAAGCGGTCCGGGAACGACACCGCGACGGCCAGATCGATGACGCTCTCAGGAACTCCGGCGTCAGCGAGCCGGATCAACATGGCTGCGTTTACTGCGAAGGGATCTCCTCGCTCGACGATGAGGGCTTCCAGCGCTACCGCATCCACCTTCCCCGACGCCTCGATGAGATCCTCCTCCGTCAACCTTGCCGAGGCAGCGATCCGGGCTGTCTTCACCGCCGAGGCCCTGGATGCCACCACGTTCTCCATCCCCGCTTCTTCAACCCTGCTGGCCCGGGCAAGGCGGTATCGGAGCACCCAAGGCGTACCCTCGACAGCCTTGATATCCACCCACTCCATGGGGTTGATCATAGCCAGGATGCCCGACGCTCCCCGTTCGACCCCACCCTCACAGACGTACTCGGACCTGAGGTAGACACGGCGATGGTCGTCGGAGAAGCGGGCCTCCTCCACCCCCTGGCAATCCTCACGTTCCGCATTCCTGGGTACTCCGTCGGCGAGGATCGCCTCACTGGACGTCAATTCCCCTTCGGCCCAGGTAACGAACTCCACGCCTTCCCCCTCGGTGGCGGGTCTCACACAGAGGAGGGGAGCCTCGTCACCACCGTCCACAGCCTCCCAACACCCCAACCAGGGGAGCCATCGGGCGTCCATGTCCTGGGCCGAGACAGTCGAAGGGACCACTCCGGCCAGCAGCACCATGCCTGCCAGGAAGCCGCCGGCAACGGAGATACGAAGGTCTGTTCCTCTAGTCATGGTCTTCATCCTTTCGTGCCTCAGAACCGAACGCCGAAGCCTACAGAACCTTGGAACCCCGAGAGATCGATCGGCTCATATAACCTATAGGTGGGCCGTTCGAGATCTGCACTGGCCAAGGAATAACGCCCTTCGGCAGTCAACACCCACTCCGGGGAAAGGACCCACTGCACGCCCCCGAACACATGCCCCACCCAGCCCCAACCCTGGGAAACGTAACTATTCCCAAAGATGCTCAGGTCCTCAATATCCACAAAATCGCCGACTTGCTCGAACTTGTACATCATGGTCCCGCCACCAGCCCCAACATAGGGCGCCCAGGTGGTGGGAATCCAGGAGAGATTTCCGATCTCTCGCCCGCGGTCCATCAGGAAATACCTGAGGGACACTGTAAGAGGCACCCGTGTGAATTGGGTTTCCTGTTCGATAGGCAGGTCGTCGTCGTCGACCCAATCCACGTACTCGGACCAGGTACTGGACCTCGCAAAGGAAAATTCGAAGGCCAGGTCCATGCGGTCATTCAGGAAAACCGACAGCCCGCCGCCAATTGCCGGTGCGCGGAAATCCCCTTTATCCAGGGTGAAGATGGTATCCACATCCTGGAAGATATCACTCCCTGCCCGCGGCATCCCGTAACCGAAGTTCAGAGTAAGGGTCACCCTGGGTGGGTGGAACATGAAATCCCCCATGGATTCCTGACCGCTCAGGGGTTTCGGGCCCAGAACCGCCGCGCCGCTCAGCGCCAAGAAGGCGACAAGGGAGAAAACAGTCTTGCGGGTCATCATCTTCTTCCTCCAGGAACCGACCGATCGAAGACACCTCAATGGTGCCAGCGAATCGGAAAAACGCAAGAGCTGTGCCAGGGATGGGAAAGAGAAAAGCCCTTGTTCTCAGCAGGTCATACCCCTCTACCAAGCCGGCGCTCCCTCCAGTGGGACAGGGCCCGTCCTTGAAAGAGGACAAACTGGGGACAAAGGAGATTCCAACATTCCGGGTGCCCCCACCATCCAACCAAGGTCAAACCAACGCCCCTTCGTGGCCTTGGCGAAACCGGTAGCCTTCAGGAGCTGATCTCATGAGCACTATGCGCGCTTGCCTCGGACTCGGCCTCATGGCCCTGGTCACCGTCCCCACCGCCCCCCTCCAGGCCCAGGGCGACACCTTCGAATGGAGCGGAAGGATGACGTCGGGACAGACCCTGGAAGTGAAAGGGATCGTCGGGAACATCCACACCACCCTCGGCTCAGGAGACCGGGCAGAGGTCGTGGCCCGGAAGCGTGGGGAGGCTGACGATTTCCACCAGGTGGCCATAGAGATGGCCGAGGATGGGGACTGCATCGTCATCTGTGCCGTCTATGGTTCATGGAACCATGGTGAAGGACGGTGTCACCCGGACCATGACGGCCAAAGAGACGATGACGAGGGCCGCCATCGAAACGTGGACATGGACGTGGAAGTGGATTACGAGGTCCGCCTTCCCGCCGGGGTGAAGTTGGAGGGAATGGTGGTCTCCGGAGATATCAGGGCGGAAGGCCTTCGGTCCGACGTCTCCGTCCATACCGTGGACGGGAAAGTGTCTGTGGTCACCACCGGCCGGGCTTGGGCAAACACCGTGAACGGGGACATCGAGATCGAGATGGGAGAGTTCTCCGGCGGCGACCTGGACTTCCACACTGTGAGCGGGAACATCACCCTATGGCTCCCCTCGGACTTTTCGGCCAACGTGGAGTTCAGCTCCCTTTCCGGGGATTTCGACACGGACTTCGACATGGACATCCGTAGCAAGAGCGATCGCTGGGTCGGATCCCACATCGAGGGGACCATCGGTAAAGGTGGGAGAGATCTCTCCATCAACACGGTGAGCGGTGATGTGGAGCTTCGCCGCTCGAGGAACTAGGGAGGCGCTTTCAGTCCGGGTCGTAGACCGCCGCATGGACCGCAGCGATGACATGGCCTACCCAGCCCAGGATCCCGAAGGAAAGGACATGGATGGCTCCGGCCAGGAGGAACATGAACAGGGCTGCGAACACTCGCCCCTGAACCAACTGGCCCAAGCCGGGAATGAGAAAGCTGGCGATGCCCGCGATGATGTTCCCGGACGAGCCTCTTCCATCTGACATGTGAGCACCCTCTTCTGACCCAGTAGAAAACCTCCCCCTTCCCTACGGAAAGGGGAGGTGCTTGGGTTCGACGGCGCCTCGGTTCCGCAGTCCTTATCGGTTCGCCGCGTGCCAAGCCGCCAGGACCTCGGCCTCCCGTTCCGGTGAGACCCCCGCCCTGAGGGGATCCTGCTCCTCCAAGGGGCGGGCGAAATGATAGTCCAGAGTCTCCTTTGCCGTCACCGCCAGGGGACGGAACGTCAGTCCCCTCTCCACCTCAGGCGTGAGGTCGAAGCGAGCGAAGCCTTCTCGACCGGGGCTGGGCGGCATCCAAACGGGCATGTGGGAGTAGGGCCGGATGCCCTGCTCCGTGAGGAACGACTCGGGAACCCAGGTGAACGTGGTCTCGGCCGTGGTGACGGCCCGGATCCCATAGAGAAGCTGCGCGATGGGCCGGGGGTTGGCGGGGCCCACTCCGTTGAAGACGCCGGTATGGCCATCCTCGGCCATCCGCACCATCCACTCCGTCAGGTCCCGGACGTCGATGATCTGAACCGGATCGGTACCATCACTGGGGGCAAGGACTTCCCCCCCGCGGTGGATCCGCACAGGCCAGTAGGTGAACCGGTCGGTGGTGTCGCCCGGCCCGATGATAAGGCCCGGCCGAAAAATGGTGGATGTCGCAGGGAAGACTTTCTGAACTTGCCTCTCGCAAAGTGCCTTCTGGAGCCCGTAAGGGAGGCTGGCTGCCCCCGGTTCCACTCCTGCGGTCTCGTAGGTGAAGGTTGGGGCACCAGCCGTCATGGGTATGGAACTGAGGTCCGAGTAAGCCGACCGCGACGACACGTAGAAGTACCGATCGACGGAATCCTTCAGGAACTCCGTCGAGTATTCCACCCAGTCGATATTGGAGGCGTTGTTGTCGAAGCAGACGTCCCAGCTCCGGCCCTTGAGGGACTCCAGGTCCCCGTTCCGGTCACCGATGAGCTTTTCGACCCCCGGGAAGAGGTCGGTGTTGCTTTGTCCCCGGTTGAAAAGGGTTAGTTCGTGCCCCCGCTCCAGGGCGTACCCGACACTGTGAGGCCCAATGAACCCCGTCCCGCCGAGGACCAGGATCTTGAGCCTCCTCGCCGGACCGGTCTGGATGGGCCCGGTTGCCGGCCTGGACGCTCCGGCAAGCTTCCCGGGGACTATCCCAAGCCCCAGAGCCCCACCGGCGACTGCGGATACCCGCAGGAAGTCTCTACGACTGGTACTCATCTTCTTCATGATATCCTCTTCTCCTGAGTCAGTATCCGACGGCAGTACCACCCCTCCGGTGGTCTGAGGCGCCGGCGAGGGTGCCGTCCGGCAGCCGAATGATGGCCTGAACATCGCCAATATAGGGATCCTCCCAAAGCTCGACGGTATGGCCCCTCACCCTCAACGCTTCAATGAGCTGGGTTGGAAGCCCCCCGACCTCGTACTGGATCCGGTCGGGCAGGTGCTGATGATGGACTCTGGGGGCGTTGATTCCCCCCTGCACTCCCATCCCGAAATCGACCACATTCGAAATCTGCTGGAACACATTGGTAATGATCGTGGCACCGCCTGGAGAACCCACGACCAGGAGGAGTTCGTCATCGGAGTCCAGGACAATGGTGGGGGTCATGGCCGAGAGCATCCTCTTCCCCGGCTCAATGGCATTGGCCTCGCCTTGGACCAACTCAAACTGGTTGGGATAACCCGGGCGGGCCGAAAAATCATCCATTTCGTTGTTCAACACGAAGCCGGCGCCGGTTACCGTCACCCCACTACCGAACCAGGAGTTGATGGTGGTGGTGACCGACACGGCGTTGCCGCCCTTGTCTACCACCGAAAAGTGGGTCGTCTCGCCGTTGTCGGCGGGACCCAATCCGGGACCGACCTCCGCAGAAGGAGTAGCGCGGTCCATCGAGATACCCGCTCTCCGCTCTGCCCCGTACTCCTCGGAGATCATCCGCTCCAAGGGCATGGTCCGGAAATCCGGATCCGCCAGGTAGCTGTTCCGGTCCGCGTAGGCTCGTTTCCAAGCCTCGGCCAGGAGGTGGATATGGGCCGGGGAATGCCAGCCGATTGATGCCAGGTCATAACCTTCAATGATCTTGGCCATGGCAGCCAAGGTGGCCCCACCACTCGATGTCGGTGGCATCGAAATGATCGTGTGGTCGCGATAGGTGAACCGGATAGGGTCTCGCCAGGAGGCCTCATACTGGACCAGGTCCTGGTGCGTGATCAGCCCTCCTCCGGACTCCATTTCAGCGACGATGAGATCCGCCGTCATCCCCCGGTAGAACCCGTCATGGCCCCGGGCAGCGATTCGTCCCAGTGCACCCGCGAGCTCCAGCTGCCTGAACCACTCGCCGACCTCAGGCAGGCGCCCGCCGGGAAGGAAGATGGCTTCCGTCGCTGGGAAAAGGCGGAGCATGGCCTCGGACTCAGCGAAGGACCTGGCTTGTCGTTCCCGGATCTCGAATCCTTCGGCCAACTCCATTGCCGGAGCGACCAACTCAGGCCACGACATGCTCCCGAAGCGCTGATGGGCTGCCCAAAGACCCGCCACGGTCCCGGGCACGCCGACGGCAGGGTGTCCTACCGTCGATGCCTCAGAGAGATCACCGTTCTCATCCAGGTACATGTCCCGTGAGGCCGCCGAGGGAGCGCGCTCCCGGTAGTCCAGACTGGCCGTAGTCCCATCGGCCAGGCGAATCACCATGAACCCGCCACCCCCGATGTTCCCTGCCTCCGGGTTGACCACGGCCAGCGCGAAGGAGGTGGCGATGGCAGCATCCACCGCATTCCCGCCGGCCTGAAGGATGCGGACCCCGACGGTCGACGCGTACTCATCGGTGCTCACCACCATCCCGTGTTCACCGACCTCGGGCGCCTCGTCGGCGGAATAGGGCCAGCCATCCGGAAAGGGCCCTCCCGGCTTGCAGGCCCCGAGTCCGATAAGGAGAAACACGGCAAGCAGTCGGAGCTTTCCAGCCTTGATCCGACGGCCAAGCCAGGGGCAATCTGGAAAGGGATCCATTGAACTATGTGGTCTGGGGGTTGGTTTCATATCAGTTCGGGATGAACCCTACCTGGAGGCGATAGGGGACCGCTCCCCCTTCGCTGAAAGCTGACACCTTAAAAAAGAACTCCTCGCCGGGCTCCACGACCAGCGTCAACGCCTCATTCCCACCCATACCCTGGAGGTCCTGGTCGGAGCGCTCCAGCGCCTCTGTGAATTCCCCTGGGCCATAGGCCTCCAGGATGAGGTCTCCCTCGTCCGCCCGGGTCGCCACGGTCAGAGTGCCGCCCCTCTCCACTTTCAGAACGAACCAGTCCCAGTAATCCCCAGCGGCTCCATCCAGGGAGTCGTCCCGCGTGTCCTGGTCGACCTGGATCAGATTGGCCGAACTGGGAGATCCATCCGGATCCGCGGGAAGCGCAAGATCCGGAAAGGGAAGCCATGAGACCCCAACCTTGAAGGATGCCTGGCCGCCTCCGAAGGTCTGCACCCAGACTTGGTATTCCCCGGCCCTGGAAAGAGTGACCGCGAACTGTTCGGCTCCAGAGTCTCCCCCGAAGTCCTGATCGGACCGGCCATCGGGGAGAGGTTGCCCGTCGGAGTCGGTTACGAGAAGAAACAGGTCCGTTTCATCAAGGGATCGAACCACGATGGTGAGAACTCCGGCGGACCCGGCATCAAACCCATAGGAGGCGCCTTCCTCGAGCCCGGTGGATCCCTCCACCACAGTTCCCGAGACCAGCTTCCCCTGGATTTGTCCGAAAAGGAACCCGGGGCAAGCGAAAAGAACGCCGGCCGTCAGGAGGACCGAGAGGCCTAGCCTTAGAGGATGTCTGTTCATTTCCCGCTCCTTCCTGGAGGTCCTAGCGGACTTGGTGGGCAATCTTCCCGGACCACATTGTAGGTAATACTCGCGACCTGCCAACCCTCCCCACCCCTCAGCATGGTGAAAACGTCGATTCCGCAGTGGCTGAATTCACCGTTCAGGTAAAAATCGTAGGGAGTCCACACCATGGCCACCCGGTCCTGAACCTGCACCGTTGGGTCCCACATGCGCTCCAGAAGTTCCTGATCCTCCTCGCCCAGGCTCTCCAAAAACGCAGCCCGGGTCACCGCCCGGAGCGCGGGCCCGCCCGCTCCCTCCCGGACACTGTAGATCATGGCCCCAGGAGCCAACAGTGGTCCGAGGGTCGCCGTGTCGGCTTGTGAGAGAGCCGAAAGGAAGGTTCGAGCGACCTCAGCCACGTCCTCTGCCCCGGTGGAAGTTGACTCCTGAGCTACCAGAGGAAAGGCAAAAAGGAGAGAAAGGAAGTGGATTCCAATCACTCCCAGCAGCTTTCGTCGGCAGTTCCTGATTGTGCTGGGATTCGCCAAGCCGAGCCCCTTGGTGCGGAAGGCTTTCATCTGATCGTCCCTTTGTTTTGCTGTTCTGGATCTAACGGTTGGATACTCCGGCAGCGGACCCCCCGCCACCCTTTCCATATCTCAGATATAGCCCCGGAAGCAGAAGGAGGTTCAAAACCGTGGAGGTGATGAGCCCCCCCAGGATTACCACAGCCATGGGGTGCTCGATCTCATGACCGGGACGGGTTCCACCCAGAACTATGGGAAGCAGGGCCAAGCCGGTAGCAAGGGCCGTCATCAGGATGGGGGCCAACCGTTCTTCGGCCCCTCTTAGAACCAGATCGAGCCCAAAGGCGAGGCCCTCTTTCTCCTCGAGGTGCTTGTAGTGGGAGATAAGCATGATGCCATTCCGGGCCGCCACGCCTATAACCGTCACGAACCCCACGATGGAGCCCAGGGTCAGGACCCCTCCGGTGGCGCCCACAGCGGCCACGCACCCCACCAGGGCGAAGGGAAGGCTGAGAAGAACCAGCAGGGAGAGGCGGGCCGATTCGAAATCGGCATGGAGAATGAGGAAGATGCCCAGGAGGGATAGGATGGTAAGCCCGAGGATTCGCCCCCGGGCCTCCCGATGCTCCTTCCACTCCCCCAGCACCTCCGGATGGTAGCCGGTGGCGAAGGTCAACTCATCGACACGGGCCTCCACGTCACGGGCCACACTTCCCAGGTCCCGGTCCGCGACGTTGAGGGTCACATCGATCTTTCTGGAGGCGCCCTCCCTGGTGATCTCGTTGCGCATGGGAACGATAAGGACCTCGGCCACCTCGCTGAGCGGCACCTGCCCACCCCCGGGCACGTCGATCATGAGCCGCCCTACCGCCAACGGATCGGCGCGGACGGACTCCTCGCCCCATACGGCGATGTCGAATACCATCTGCTCTTCGTAGAACTCTCCGACTTTCTCCCCCTTCACCAGCGTCGCCACGGCCCGCTCCACGTCCTTCGGGGTGAGGCCGAAGCGCTGCCCGGCCTCGGGGCGGAATCGAACATCGATCTGGGGCACCAGGACCTGTGGCTGAATCTGAAGGTCCGTCACCCCGGGAATGTCGGCCAAGGCATCTCTCACCTCGCTTGCCTTCCCCCGGAGAACCGTCAGGTCCGGACCCACGATGCGTACCACGATGGTGGCGCTTTCCCCTGTCAGGACCTCCTTGATCCGCTCCCGGAGGTAGGTGAGAAGGTCCCGGTAGAGGCCAGGGTATCCGTCCACGATCCCCTGGATGGTCTGGACAGTCTCCTCGTAGGGGACGTCCGGTTCAAGACTGATCCAAAGCTCCGTGAAGTTCGGCCCCACCACCTCGTCGGCCACTTCGGCCCGTCCCGTATGGGAGCCGAAGTTCCGCACCCCGGGAACCGCCATGAGCTCCCTGCTGGCCTGCAGCGTGATGCGGTTCATGGCGTCCAAAGACGTCCCGGGTTTCTCAACCCAGTGCATGAGGAAGTCGTATTCCTTGAACCGGGGCAGGAACTCCTCACCCAGGAAAGGATACGCCACCACTGCCACCACCACCGTTCCAACCAGGATCCGAAGGGAAAGACCGGGACTCGAAGCAAACCGCGGAAGGATCTCCCGGTACCGGGCCTTCAGATAATGCGTAAGGGGCGCGTCCTCCTTCTTCGACTCCGCCCGGCTCGGGAGGAGCAGAAGCGCCAGGGCGGGCGTCACCGTGAGGGCAACGGCCAGAGACGCCAGGATGGCCAGGACATAGGACCAGGCCAAAGGACGGAAGAAGGTCCCCGAAAGCCCTCCAAGAAAGAAGACCGGAACCAGCACCATGACCACGATGAGACTGCCGTAAACCACCGCGCTCCGAACCTCCAGGGAGGCATCGAAGACCACTTTGAAAGCGGGCCTCGGCTCAGCTGCGGCGGCGTTCAGCCGCAGCCGTCTCATGATGTTCTCCACATCGATGATGGCGTCGTCCACCACCTCCCCCAGGGCGATGACGAGCCCGGCCAGCACCATGGTGTTGATGACGCCCCCCTGGTACCGGAGGACCAGGGCGGCCCCGATGAGGGACAGGGGAATGGCCACGAGGGAGATAACGGCGGTTCGCCAGTCGTAGAGAAAGACCCCCAGGAGTAGGATCACCAGGACGCAACCGATCAGAAGGGCTCGGTTCAGGTTGTGGAGGGACATCTCGATGAAGGTGGCCGGCCGGAAGATGGTAGGATCCACCTCCACCCCCTCGAGACCCGGCGCCAGGAGCTCGAGGGCCTCGTCCACCCCCCTGGTAACCTCCAGGGTGTTTCCCCAGGGCTGTTTCTCCACGATGAGAAGGAGCCCTGGTCCATCGTTGATGATGGCGTCTCCAATGGGCGGTGGGTGCCCCTCCACCACATCCGTGACGTCTCCCAGGGTAAGGGGCACTCCGTCCCGGAAGGCCACCGTCACCGCCGCCAGATCCTCCGGCCCTGTGATGGGGGCCCTGCTGGTGACGGCCAGGCGCTGGTTCGGTGTGTCCACGAACCCCCCCGCTCCCACCGTAACTGCGGCCTGTCCCGCCAGGATCACCTGGTCCAGGACGACGCCATTGGCCCTCAACCGATCCGGATCGACAAGGATCTGGAGCTGCCGGTCCCGCTGCCCCCAAATGGCCACGTTGGCCACCCCCTGCACAGCCATCAAGCGAGGACGGATGACCCACTTGGCCAGGGTCGTGAGTTCCACCTGGGAGAGCGAATCGGAGCGCAGCCCGATCTTCATCACCCGGCTGGTGGAGGAAAGGGGCGAAAGGATCACCGGCGGGGACGCCGCCTGGGGCAGAAGCTCCGTTACCCGGGTTAAGCGCTCCTGCACCAACTGCCGGACTTCCAGGAGATCCGTCCCCCTCCAGAAGAAGAGGACCACGGAGGAAAGCCCCAGGACGGATTTGGATCGGACCGTCTCCACCCACGGTGTACCGATGACGGCGTTCTCGATGGGGACGGTGATGAGCGCTTCCACGTCGTCCGTGGAAAGGCCAGGGGCCTCCGTCTGGATCTCCACCCGGGGCGGTGCGAACTCCGGGAACACGTCCATGGGGGCGTTCCGAAGGAGGCGCGGCCCCAATAGAATGAGGACCACCGAGAGGGCGACGACGATAAAGCGGAGGCGCAGGGCCAGCCTGACGATGGTACCCATATCAGTGGGCGGTCCCGAACTCCGTGCTGTACAGCTCAGCGGCACCCACCACCACCACCGGCGTCCCCGGCGCCGGGCCACGAGTCAGGATCGCGAACCCCTCCACGACGTCCCTAACCTCCACGCGACGCCTTGTGTAGGAGTGGTTTTCCAAGGCCTCGTAGATCCAGGTTCCACCCTGGATGTCGTACAGCACTGCGGACCAGGGCACCACCCTCTCCACTGAGGCACTGCCTCTCATGGGCACACGAACCGCCACCCGTTCCCCCGGTCGTAAGTCCCCTCCCGGGTTTGCGACCCGGTAATACAGGTCGGAGGAGACCGTCCCCGCATTCGCAGTGGGAGGTCCGGCGATGGGAGTGGCCTCGAAGCCGGGGGAGTCATCAGGAGCACCGGGGGTCACCACGGTTACCGGCACCGCCCGGTCAACGTCGGCCAGCACTCCCACATAGACCGGCACCCGAACCCAGAGAGGATTCGCGCCAACGATCTCCAGGAGAGGCATCCCCGCGGAGACGATCTGACCCGGGGCCACATGCACGCCATGGACGATCCCGGCTGCGGGTGCGGTGAGAACGATGGGCGAAAGGCTGGAGAGGTCCATCCCGGTCGTCCCCGACTCCAAGAGCTCCGAGCGGGCGCGAACCGCATCTAGGGCGGATTGGGAGCTCCGAAGCTCGGCCTCTGCGTCTTCCGCCTCCGCTTGGGAGGCAACGCCGACCCCCAGCAGCTCCCGGGCCCTGGTGGCTTTGGCCCTGGCGTTATCCAGGCGGGCTTCGGCCCCTTCCAGAGACCCTCCACCTCCTAACAGCTCGTCACCGGAAGGAAGGACCACGAGCCGGAGAAGACTCTGGCCGGCCTCGACGCTGGAGCCGGCCCCGGGAATCCGACCTCCCTCGGGCCCCACGATCATCCCGGCCCTGGGAGCGGTGACGAAGACCTCCGACCCGGGAGACGCCATGAGTTCCCCACCGAAGGAGCGGCGACGCTGGAGGGATCGGTCCTCCACGGCACCCAGCTCGATGCCGATGCGCCCCTCGGCTTCCTCAGTGAGGTGGATGGTGGTGAGGTCGGATTCCTGGACGGGGTTTTCCACGTGGGCTGGTGAATCGGAGCTCCCGGACTCGGATCCGCACCCCGCCAGCAGACCCAGAGCCAGGATCGGTAAGAACTTCACCCACCCGTGCTGTTTCGAAGTCATGAGGGTACCTTAGCCGGCGCGCCGGGAAGTCGCTAGACCGGCTTCCCGGCCCGGCACACGTGATGTCAACCGATCCAAACCCAGGCCATCGTTCTCTGGAGCCTTCGTCATGTGGATCCGCAGATCTGCCACCCTTGTCGTTTCCCTCATGGCCGCGACACACACCTATGTCGTGCCCACCCCCTTGGAGGGCCAGGAATCCTTACTCCTGACACAACAGGAAGCCAGAGCGTTGGCACTGGAGTCCGGGCCACGCTTCCAGGCCGTAAGAGCCACAGGTGCAGCTCAGAGGGGCCTCGCTCGGACGGAACGGATCTACCCCTTCAACCCCATGGTGGAGTGGAAGGGGGCGGAGGCGGTAGATCCCGGAGGAACGCGGCGTTATGAAGCCGTCATTTCCCAGGAACTGGAGTGGGCGGGTCAATGGCTGGTTCGCAGATCGGCCGCTGGAAAGGGCATGGAGGCAGCTTCTTTTGATGAGGCCAACGCTCTCAGAGACCTGTACCTCGAAGTCGATGTTGCCTTTTTCGGCCTCTCCGCCGCCACGGAACGGGCGCGGGCAGCCGACGAGGGCGCTGGTCTGGCTCGGAGCCTCAGGGAGTCGGTTCAGGCTCAACTCAGGGAGGGACAAGTATCGACCCTCGAGATGAACCTGGCCAGCATCGAGGCGGCCAGGGCCGAAGCCCAGGCCATGGCGGCCCGGAACCACCTGGCCCGCGCCCGCCAAGCGTTCCGTGACATCCTCGGGTTGGAAAGTGAGACGCAGGTGGCCGTCTCCGAAGGCGCCAACGGACCTCCCAGCATCGACATCTCCGACCCCACCGCCCTGGTTCGGACGGCCCTTTCCCAACGCCCCGATCTCCAGGCCGCCCGGGCCCGTGAGGAGGAAGCCGCAAAAAGGAGCCTCCTAGCCACCCTGGACGCCATTCCGAACCTGGACGTGGGTGCCGTTCTGGACCGAGGCGGCCAGGATCAGGACCGGACGTTGGGGCTACGAGTCTCTGTGCCCATTCCCCTCTGGAACAGAAACCAGGGGAAGCGGCAACAAACCCGGGCCGAGGAGAGCTTGAAGCGAGCCGAACGCCGGGACCTGGAGCTACGGGTGGAAGGCGAGGTTCGAACGGCCCTCGAGGCATATCAACTGGCTACCCAGGAGTTGGCGCTCTTCACGACCGGAGTCCTGGAGCCTGCTCAGGAGAACAGGGGACTCCTCCAACAGGCTTATGAGTCCGGGAGATACGACCTCCCCACTACCCTGCTTCTACAGACTCAGCTCGTCGGGGCGGAACTGGCCTACTGGGAATCGTGGGAACGACAGAGAATCGCTGCGGTTGAACTTGAGTTGGCGGTGGGAGGAGGATGAAGATCCCTCCCGATCTTCCTGATCGGCCTCAGAGGCACAACTCCCCCCTTGTTTCCCACTCTGGACCCACGGGAGGCTATGGCCGTGGTGTCAGAACCCCACAACCACCCGCATCACCACCCCATACCTTCCTCCCGCCGAGACCGGCCTGACCTCCACCCCGTCGAACCGATCCGTGAAGATCCACGAACTTGCCGTTCCCAGGGCCGCCCCCGCCGCCACGTCGCTCACGTAGTGTTTGTCCGCATAAACCCGGCTGAAGGCGACGAATGCGGCACCGGCGTAGGCCGGAAGACCCTTCTTCCAACCATACCGGAGATGAATGAAGGAGGCCCCTTGGAAGGCCGCAGAGGTGTGCCCGGAGGGGAAGGAATTGTCATCGCTACCATCTGGACGTTCTCGGGCAATGGCGAGCTTCAATGCGCCTGTCGTGGCCACGTTGGTAAGAAAGGATTTGAGGAACTGCCCGGTCCCCTCCAAGTCCTTGAGGGCCAGCGTGCCCGCGACGGCGAGAGTCGGGATGGCAACTTGGAGAACGTCCCCGGCCCTCCTGACCCACGGCTCCTGGCCTTCCAGCCCCGAGGTGCTCGAGACCAGGAGGGTCAGTAGAAGGGCCTTGGTCACAAGGCTCCTTACAGGGGTCAAACGCCTAAGGATGATGATGGGTGACCTCCCCGGCATAGGCCTCGGTCATGTGCCCCGCCCTCAAAACGCCATTCTCCAAACCAGCTTGGTGAGAACCACCGTGTGGGTGGGGCTCCACCGGGATTCCCAGGTCTCGGCCTGCTGGTTGATGACCAGGAACAGGTCCGACCCCGGCCGGGGAATCCAGTTGAGGCGGAAGTTCAGAATCACTTCTTCATCTTCGTTGTTCCACTGGCCGGCGACGGCGCCGAACAGGGTGGGGGTGAAAGCGAAGTCCGCCCGGGCCCCAAGCTCATCCACAAGGAAG
>JBDRDQ010000167.1:0-3962 GCA_043820695.1 Gemmatimonadota bacterium
CGGACGAAGGACTCACCGTCGGTCTGCACGTAGGCTACTGAGAGCCCGTCCTCATTCAGGATGGCTAAAGTGGGGACAACCACTCCCTGGACGCCCTCGTCCAAGAGGAGTCTGGCGTCCGCCAGCATCCCGATTTTGAGGTGGCCATCCGGGTTGGAGACCTGAAAAGTGACCGGGATGGAACGGGTCGCCGGATCGACGACACTCCCCACCGAAACGACTCGCTCAGCACGGAACACGTGTGTGCTGCCCTCCACAGTGAATGAGGCTCCCCGAATTTCGTTGAGATCAAGGCCAAAACGAGCTGGAGCCCGGACCCGCAGCCACACTACGGTTGGGTCCAAGACGGTAAATAGAGGATCCCCGGCGTTCACCCTGCGTCCCAACTCCATCTGCCGAGCACCGATGACTCCCGAGAACGGTGCTCGGACCTCGAAACCGAATCCCCCTCCCTGGCCTCCGCCCAGGGCTTCCAGGGTTACGCGGGCAACATCTAGCTCCCGCTCTGCCTCCTCGAGGCGTTTGCGGGAAACGGCCCCAGCCTCATGCAATCTGGTCGCGCGTTCAAACTCCAACTCCGAGGCTGCCAAACGGGCCCGCTGTGTGGCGAAAGACGCGCTACCCTCCACCGGAGCCAGGGTGGCCAAGATTTGACCTGCGCTAACGCGGTCCCCGGGGCTGGGGGCACTACGGTTATCCGCCACCTGGATCAAGCCACTCACCGGAGCCGTTACCCCCGCGAGACGACCGGGAGGCGATTCGAGAATGCCGCTACCTTGGAGGGAGTTGGGAACCTCCCCCAACACCGCCTGGGCCGTGGCGAACGGAATGACCCAGGCCTGTTCTTTGAGGAAGGAGATCGTCCCCCCTCCGGCCGACAGATCGGGCGGTGGAAGGGCATCGACGGAGGGGTACACTCGGAGCGGAGGACACTCGATTTCCGTTCGGAGCAATGTAGACTCCAGGACCATCGCAACCCGATACTCGCCGGGAGTTTCCAGTGAAGGAGCGTGATTGTAGACCCCAGGTCGTGCTGGCGCTTCTTCTACCACCGTGAACTCCGATCCATCGCTTGCGGTTAACCGGAGGGTGAGCCGCCCTTCCGTGACTGGCAGGAACGAATCCATGAAGGTCAGGTGGATCGCCCAGCTCCCCCCCTCGGCGCCCGCCACCAGGGGCGGGTGTTCATAAAACAACTCCACTTCGGCCGTCCAGAGCGTAACGACACCTCCTCCTCCGAGTTCCTCTCCGGCTTCGCCCACAACCTCGGGGGATCTACAACCAAGTGGCGCTACCAGGGAAAGGAGGCCCAGGCCCACCCCAATCCTTTTCGAAGTCCCTGTTATCTGGCGAGCCATTACTCTCCCCCCTCCGTTTGAGCCGTGTCGAGGTCAGCCCCGTTTGCGGCGCGTTCAAGATCGAAGAATGCGATCCAGAGCTCTCCGTCGAGCTCCGCTGTTTGGGTCCTGGCGTATCGAAACGCCTCCGTCGCGTCGAGCAACTCCAAGAGGGACATCGCCCCTTCCTCGTATGCGAGCTGGGCGATCTCCAAGAGGTCGGCGGAGGGGAGGAGTAGCCGCGGGCGAACCTCTCCTGCCTGTGCTCGGAGTGACGTGTACCGCTCGAAAGTCCTGACCACCTCCCATTCCACCCGTTGTCGCTCCAGCATCACCCGGTCTTCCGCGGCTCGGGTCTGGGCCGCCTGTGATTCGATGGCGCCCCGGGAGCGGTCGAAGAGGGGAACCGGAAGCGAAATCCCAAGGAATACGCCTTGGAAGTCGTCCGACTGGGTTTTGTACCCTCCGGTCAACGTCGGATTGGGGAGGCGCCCCCTCTCCACCGCTCGAAGCCCCTCCATCGCCGAGAGAACCTCTTCCTCCGAGGCACGCACTGCAGGATGGGCCTCACGAGCCAAAGTGAGGAGATCAGCCAGGGATACCGGGGGAGGGGTCCCGGAGATCGCCTCTACCGGCGCTGCGGGACGAAGCCTGTCCCCTGAGGAGATCAGAGATCCCAGGGCACGCCGAGTCTCCTCCACCTCCAGCTCCGAAGCAGCCAGAGCCAACTCGAAACGGGCACGCTCCAGCCCCAGGCGCTGAACTTCGTATGCAGAAATATCCCCCTCCTCGAGCCTCTCGATTCCCGCCACTTCAACTCGCCGAACGGTGGCAGCCGCCTCCTCGAGGGCCTCCAGGCGGGCCTCGGCCATCAGGGCCTCCACGTATGCGCTCTTTACCTTGAAGGCCAGTCTGGTGCTGTCCTCCTCCAGACGGTGGGCGGCGGCCTGGGCCGCATGCAAGGCAGAGGCCCGGCGTGCCCCCCGGGCGCCTGACCACTCCACTCGTTGACTCACATTCAGATAGGTCTCCGAGAGGTCGGCGCCCGCATTCCCAAGGCGTTCCGAGGTGGACGACAGCTCGGGATTTGGGAATGCTCCGGCTTGAGCAGCGCTGGCCAGGGCCTGGCCGAGACGGGATCTCGCCACCGCCAACTCCAGGTTGCTTTGCGCAAAACGAGCCAGCGCTTCCTCGAGAGTGACCCGCTCTACAGGGGCATTTCCATCACTTGGTTCGCTGGTTTGGCCTGCAAGGGGTCGGAGGTTCACGATCCCCATCAGGACCAAAACCACGACCAGTGGCCTTGATGCATTGTTCATCGAAGGAGCTCCAACGGGACCTTGGGGTGAACGCGTTACATGCGGGAACACCCTGGCCCTCTTTTGATCAGACGGATTTCAGAGGACGTACCGGGACGGGTCCGCCTGGGATTTCAGGCGGAAATGAGGAGGTGGGGCGGGGCGCGAGGGGACGCGTTGGGAGGTGGTCGACTGCGAGGAACCAAGATGTCTTGGGGCACCCACCGATCCAGGACTGTCGGAGTCGGCTCGCCGGTCCATCCGACCGCCACCGAGGCGATTGCACCGGGTGAGGGAGTGTTGTGCAGCCGATCGTCCAGCTCGAGCAGCTGTGCCGAATGGCCGTGGTCGGGGAGTCCGATGTGGATCTCCCCACCTTCATGCTCAGCGGCAAATTCATGCGGCATGCCCGTACCTACCCCCAACAGAAGGAGGGTAAGAAATCCGGCCTGGGCTCGGATCGTCGGGCTGGAAAGAGGCATGGGTGAAGGTTCTTAGAGACAACTGTTTGTGTCAAGGCGACGTGTGTTCTGCGGGCTCCCGCCGTCGAGGTGGTTGGTCAAGACATCAGGGAAGACGGTGGGGCACGCCCCCCGAGAGCCGGCTCGATTTGGCCGGCATACTACCTGACTCTCGATCCTACGCGCTGAAGCCAAGGAAGGCGCTCGAAACTAGTGCGACAATCGCTAGTTGAAGACAGATCTCACAAAGGGCTTTTCGGCGGGCCCGTTTTCCAAAAAACTCCTTTTCCCCTTCGGGATCGGGATCCGCATCCGGCGAGAAACTATCAAAGAGTTTCTGCAGTCTCGGGTTGAGCTTGAAGAAGATGATGAACATGATCACCATCATCCCGAGCAGGCTGAGGAGCTTCGTCACCAGGGCGATGACGGCCACCAGGTGCAGCTCCTTAAAGGCACCCTGAAACAGGAAGTGGTTCAGCGGCATTCCCAGCCCGGTGATCCAGAGGGTCGTCAGGAAGGCGATACAGTAGGGGGCGTTCTGCTGAAGAGTGTCTTCAACGACCTTATCCAGCTCATAATGGATCTTGGGCCCGTACTGGCCACGCTTGAGTACAAGCTGCCGGTTGTAGAACGGGGCCGCGGCACACCCTACCAGGGCGATGTTATGCAACGCCAGTAACACGGAGTGAACGAACTGCTCGGTCATGAACTCATCTCCTTAGAAAACGAGGACCTTGTCGGCCCATTGGACCCAATCGGTCAGTTCATTCATGGTGCTTCTCAGGCACCCCTCCACGAGATCCTCATCCGACAGGCCCCGTGCATCCATGCATGTACCGCAGACGCCGACCCGCCGGGATCGGCCG
>JBDRDQ010000168.1:0-2665 GCA_043820695.1 Gemmatimonadota bacterium
CAACTCCAGGGCGACCCCGCGGTCCAGGGGGGGTGGCCGATCCTGAGCTCCGGCATTGCTTGGGAGGCCCAAGCCGATGACCATGATGAATAGCTTCCAGTTCATCTCTCTCAGCCGCCTCCACCCATTCCCATGGTCACGCTCCCACCCTCAGTTTGGCATACCGCTTCGGTCACAACGCAGAGTGATTCAGCCACGGCCTCGAAGGATTCGCCCTGGAACCACGCCGTGACCCTCCGGCTGGAAAGGCTCGACCCATCGATCCGAATCGTCTGGCCGAAGTGCCGCGAAACCTCCTCGGCGACCTGAGAGAGGGGGGTGGCCTGGAAGACCAGGATTCCCTCGGGCCAGCTCATCAGGGCAAACACGTCATCGACCTCCTCGGCCACCGGCGCCACCCCGGTCCTCATCCGGGCCATGCTCCCGGCGGGGATCTCAACCGAGCCTTCATCGTTGGACACCCGGACCAACCCCTCCACCACCCCCGTCTCCACCCCGTCTTCATCGGTTGCCACCTGGAACCGTGTGCCCAGCACCCGAACCTCCCCAGCCCCGGCGCGAACCACGAAGGGACGGGCTTCATCCCGGGCCACGGCGAAAAACGCCCGCCCGTCCAGGGAAAACTCTCGTTGCCCCTCCGCTTCCCACTCCCGGAGGGTGCTTCCCTCAGCCAACCGAACGAAGCTCCCGTCGCCCAGGGTGACGGTCCGGCTTCCGTTCTGAGTGGCCTCGTAGACGTCCAGAGGTTCGGGTCCCGCCAATCTCACCATCTGGATTCCAAGGCCTACTGCGGCTACGGATGCGGCCAGTCCCCCCCAGCCCACCCACGAACGGTAGGTCCAGGAGGTCCTGCGGGTCCGGAGAGGCCCGCGGGCCCCGAGGGTCCGAAGAGTTCCTCCCGGAGCTGAACGCTCTCTCGCATCAAAGGGAATCGGCGCAGCGGCGAGGATATCCTTCACTTCAGGGGGGCCGGAAGCGGGCATCACCGCCTCCGGAGCCGTAAGGCCCCAGACTTGGGCCATCTCCCGGAAGTACTCCTCGTTCTCAGGTGTGCCCTCCCTCCAACGCCTCAACCGCTCCTCCTCGAAGGGGGAAGCGGTGCCGCTGAGGATTTGGATGATCAGATCGTCCACCTGGGACCTCCCATCGGTGACTTCGGGGGTGTCTTCATTCGGTACACGATGGTCGCCGTGGTTTCTACCAACTCCCTGCCTGGGGTCCGGGCCTTGCCTGGGGTCCAGGCCGTCCGTCTCCTTACCCATCCCTCTGCTCCCGGTCCGGGCCGGTTTCCGCGGCATCGTTTTTGGAGGCTGTCAGGTCGGAGAAGTGGGGTCTCAGCGCCGTCCGGAGGTCGGCCATGGCCAGACTCATGTGGTTGGCCACCGTTTGAGCCGAGAGCTCCATGACATCTGCGATTTCCTGGTAGGACAGGCCCTCTTCCCTCGCCAGGCGAAAGACCTCCCGCCTCCGCTCGGGGAGGTGAGCCACGGCTGCCGCGGCAAGACGCTGAAGCTCGGCCCCCTGGACGTCCTCGTAGGGAGTCCTTGGGGCCGGAGGAGGAATGGCGCCTTGCTGGGCCTTCTCTCGCCGGTCCCGTTTCCCTAGCTCGTCCAGACAGGCGTTCCTGACGATGGTGTAGAGAAGGGACCGGAGGGAACCGGCCGGCTCCAACTTCCGTCGCCGGGACCAAAGCCGAACGAAGGCGGTCTGAACGGTATCTTCAGCATCTCCGGCACCACTAAGAACCCTATGAGCGAACGCTACCAGCGGTCCCCAATATGTGTCCATGAGTTGCCGAAGGGCGTCGGGGTCGTCTGACCGTAGCCTTCGGACGAGGGCGGCATCCGGTGTCACGGCTGGGCCCGATTCCGGTGGTGCCATGGGTCTCCTTCCGCCGGGAGGAACATCCCTTAGTAGGTTAATGACCCCTACGATCCTCGTCTCGTCAAGGTTGCTCATACCTCCAACACGTCTGTTGGTCCAGCTCCTACCAATCCTTCTTCCCATCTTCCGGCCCCTCCCCCTCCCCCTCCCTCTCCCCGTTGGTAGTGGAGGCCCTCCCGAGCGTGAAAGGCATGAGAGCGGGTGGTTAGCCCGCTCACCCCCACCAGCCGCAGGGGTTTGGGACCCTGCCGAGGTACGTAAAATGACCAAGAAGATGAGACGGACCCTTGGGGTGGCCGCCCTGGTGGCCGACCTACTGACCGGTTGCGTGGTCGGTGTGGTGGATTTGGACGACGACTCCCACCATTCCGGGGACGCCGAGGCATCGGCGACCTTCTCCCGCAACCTGGCATGGAGTGACCAGATTGCGGTCAAGGTCACAGGGGCCAACGGTTCGGTGCGGATCTGGGGAGTCCCTGGCGCCCACGAGGTTGTGGTGGATGCCGTTCGACGTGTGAGGTCCGATTCCAGGCGAGACGCCGAGGAGCACCTGGCCGATGTTCAGGTCTCGGTTCAGACCGGGCCCCAGGAATTCGAGATCAAGACCGTCCAGCCCAACCACTCTGACGGCCGGAGCTATATCGTAGATTACGAGATCACGGTCCCGGCCCACCTCTTTCCCATCGTCACCCAGGGTAATGGCTTCATTCGTCTAGAGGGTATCCATGCCGATATGGAGGTGACGAACGGGAACGGGAATGTGGCTCTAGTGGATGTGACC
>JBDRDQ010000169.1:0-9378 GCA_043820695.1 Gemmatimonadota bacterium
GAGGGAGACCCTCTCGGACATGAGCGACCTGGACGTGGTGACGGCCTTCAACCACCTCCCCGTCATCGAGGCCGCTGAGCGGGCCGGCTGCCCCAGGCCTCAGTTCTGGGACGACTGGTTCGACCACCAGCAACTGGACGAATACTGGCAGGCCCTTTCCATCGAGGCCCGCCTGGACCGGGTGAAGGTGCCGGTTCTGGGGATCGCCGGGTGGTACGACGACGCCCGGGGCAACATCCGGAACTTCATGGGGCTCGACACCCTCCCCGACCCACCCTTCCAGCGCATGGTCATGGATCCGGGGGCCCACAAGGGAATCGATTACGTCAACGGCGACTTCGGCCCCCAGGCCCGAATCGACCATCGTGCGCTTCAGCTGCGTTGGTTCGACCACTACCTGAAAGGGTTGGATAACGGGGTGGACTCAGAGCCCCCCATCGACCTCTTCATCATGGGGGACAACGAGTGGCGCCAGGAGACCGAGTGGCCCCTGGCCAGGACCGTCTTCACCGACTTCTACCTCCATTCGGAGGGCGGCGCCAACGGCTCCGGCGGGAACGGAACGCTGAGCACGACCCCGCCCGGGGCCGAGGAGCCCGTCGACACCTTCACCTACGATCCCGGTGAACCCACCCCCTACCTGGTGGACGCCCGGGAGCTGGAGCTGGGCCTGAATGAAGACTACTCGGAGATCCACGCCACCCGACGGGACCTCCTGGCCTTCACCACGGACCCCCTGAAAGAGGAGATGGAGATCACCGGGCCCATGACGGCCACACTCTATGCCGCCACCGATGCCAGGGACACGGACTGGTACGTCATGCTCCTGAACGTCTATCCCGACGGGAAGGCCGAGAGGATTCAGGAGGGGGTGGCCAGGGCACGGTTCCGGAACGGGTTTGATCGCCCTTCACTCCTCCAGCCCAACACGGTCTATCAGTATGACATGGATCTCTGGTTCACGGGGATCGTGATTCCACCGGGACACCGGCTCCGGGTGGTGGTGTCTTCGGCGCTCTTCCCCAAGTACGACCGGAACCTGAACACGGGAGGGGACAACGAACGTGACACAGAGTTCGTGGCGGCCCATCAGAGCGTATTCCACGACGCGGCGTTCCCTTCCCACGTGACGTTGCCGGTGATTCCGAGGAGGTAGGAGGGAGGTTCCCCAGGGCCTCCTATTCTCATGAGACAGAAAGGGGCCATTTGCTGTTTGTAGTGTATTCGTGTAGATATTCGTAGTATATCACGACTGCGTATTGTATGATATTAGTGTTGCAAAACGTAGTCACGGCGATCGGCTTCGACCCACTCGGATCGATCCGACCCCCCCAGTCAGGGGGACGGGGCACAACCGGAGACCCGGAATGAACTACCACCCTCGGATTGTCGATATCGAGCTGAGTAGGCGCCTGGAGTCCATGGGGGCCGTGGTCGTCGAAGGCCCCAAGGCGTGTGGGAAGACCGCCACCGCCCGGCAAGCGGCGAACAGTGAAGTCCTGCTGGACGTGGATCGAAACGCTCGGCAAGCCGCCGAACTCGACCCGAATCTTGTTCTGGGCGGGGAAGTTCCCCGCCTCCTTGACGAGTGGCAGGTGGTTCCTGAACTCTGGAACCACATCCGGCGAGCCGTGGATGCCCGAGGAAAGCCGGGGCAGTTCATCCTCACGGGTTCCGCGGTTCCCTCGGACGATACCACCAGGCATTCCGGTGCCGGGCGGCTGAGTCGGCTTCGGATGCGACCCATGAGCCTGTTCGAGACCGGGCATTCCACCGGAGAAGCCTCTCTGTCGGGCTTGTTGGAGGGCACTCCCCCTAGGGCCGCGGACCCCGGGCTGACCATCCCGATTTTGGCCGAAAGATCCGCGATTGGGGGTTGGCCCGGCCACTTGGCGCTGGACGCTGGTCAGGCTCTCGGCGCCGTACGTGCCTACCTGGACGAGATCCGCCGGGTGGACCTTAGGAGGGTGGACGGCGTGGAACGGGATCCCCTACGGGTCGGTCGGCTCCTTTCGTCCCTGGCAAGGAACGTGGGAACCTACGTCGGCGTGACGGCTCTGGCCGCGGACGCAGGCGGTCCAGATGGACCCCTGGCTCGAACGACTGTGTTGGATTACCTGGCGGCTCTGGAGCGCCTGATGGTCATCGAAGACCAACCGCCATGGGCCCCACACCTCCGCTCGAAGTCCAGACTCAGAAAGGCTGCCAAAAGGCACTTTGTCGATCCCTCATTGGCTGTTGCCGCTCTCGGGGGCGGGCCGGAAATGCTTCTCGGGGACCTCGAGTTTTTCGGATTTGTATTCGAATCGATGGTCGTTCGCGATTTGCGGATCTACGCCCAGTCCGTCGACGCCCAGGTCTTCCAGTACAGTGACCATGCCGGGCTGGAGGTCGATGCCATCGTGCAGGGGAGGGACCGCCGGTGGGCGGCATTCGAGATCAAACTAGGCCAACGTCAGGTGGACGAAGCTGCCCGGAATCTTCTTAGGTTCATGGATAAAGTGGACATGGCCCGCTCCGGTGAGCCAGGAGCCCTGGCAGTGATCGTCGGATCCGGATACAGCTTCATGCGGGACGATGGGGTCGCCGTCGTCTCGATCGGTGCACTCGGGCCATAGCCAAAAGGAAGCCACATGTTTCGACCTCGCATGTCCGTTCTGGCCTCGGCCGCCGTCGCCGCAGCCACCCTCCTCCCGTTTTCTGCCACCCTTCCGGACGGCGTCCTGGCGGTCCTTAGGGGCCAGGAGGCAACCGAACTTCCCACCCCCCGCGGCCCCACCGATCCGGCGGAGCTGGAGGCGTTCCTCGACGGGTTGATGGGCGCGGCCTTGGAGGAGAACCACATGGCCGGGGGTGTGGTGGCGGTGGTGTCCGGCGGTCGGATCTTCGTGGCCAAGGGGTACGGGTACTCGGACTGGGACGAACGGACTCCCGTGGACCCCGAGACGACTCTCTTCCGGATCGGATCGGTGTCGAAGCTCTTCGTCTGGACCTCGGTGATGCAGTGTGTACGGGACTATGCGGAGTTGGGCGGGCGGACCGCGTGAGGGCGGGCCTTCTGCCGGGGAGGATTCCTTGGACGGAACTTCCGACTAGCCTTGGGATTGACTCCTCGATGGCGATGTCCGAGTAGGTGCGCTGGCCGCCGGGCTTTGCGCTGGGCGGGGCCCGCCAGGAGTCAAGGGCGTCGCCGGAGAGCCGACCCGGAAATCAAGGCCGGGACACAGGAAGGAGGCCCCGAACGGCCCGAATCAAAGGTGGCCCGGGGCCGATTTCACCCCTTCGGCTTCCACCGGGAAACCCCACCCACCCCACCGGCGAGACATACCCCGACGAAAAGGAGAAGGTGAAGCAGGGCTCCGGCCCCTGAAGAGAGGTCTCCTGCCCGGATAGCCCCAAGGAGGGTCGCCGCCTCCAGGAAGGGGGGAAAGGCCCAGTCGGCCAGCCTCTGGACCAGGGCTGAGCGCTTGACCAGGAGGACCGGCGCCGTCAGGGACAGGAGGGCCCCCAGAACCACGAGATCCGAAGTCCTGCGGATCCCCCATCCCGAAAGAAGGCCAGCAAAGGTGCGGGTGATGGCGCAGGTGGCCAGTCCGAAGGAAAACAGGGCCACCCAACTCCCCGCGGGCGGAACCCCCAACCCCCACAGGGCCAGGGCACCCACCGAGGCCCACCAGCCCACAGCCAGGGCGAAAAACCCCATGTCCAGGATCCAGTCCTCCAGGGCCGCCTCCCCCGGGGAGATCCCCTTCTGGATCAACCAGACCGAGTCCTCCTCCCGCAGCCCCCGTCCGGTCCCGACTCCCAAGGCCAAAGCGACGCAGAGGAGCCATGAGAGGATGACGATCCCCCTCCCACGCTCCTGAAAGAGGGGAACGGCCTCCAGGGGAAGGAGGAAGAGGCCCGGGAGCAGGACGTAGAAGACCCCACCCACCCACCCCGGGAATCTCCGCCTCCAGTACGCCGAGCGCCAACGCCACGCCGTCTTCAACCCCCGTTTCATCCGTGCCTCCCCAGAAAGACGTTCTCGTACAGGGCATCGAAGCTCCCGTGCTCCCTCAGCGCCCCCTCCCGGGTCCAGGACCCCAGGGCCCGGCCGCCCTGCACGAACACCAACGCGTCGGCCATCCTCTGAAGCTCATCCAGGTGGTGGGAAGACACGATCACCGTCAGCCCCTTGCGGCCCAAGCCCGTCAAGACCTCCCGAAGCTCCCGGACCGCCGAGGGATCGAGGCCGTTGGTGGGCTCGTCCAGGAGAAAGAGCCCGGGGCTCCCCGAAAGAGCCGCCGCCAGCGCCACCTTCTTCCTTTGCCCGTGGGAGAGGACCTCGATGCGCCTGGCCAGGAGGCTCCCCAGCCCCGGAATGCCCAGGGGATCACCCTCCTGGGGAGGAAGCTCGGGGCCTGCGGGCAGCAGGCCGGACAGGAACTCCTTCACGGTCAGGTACGGTGGAAACGCGGGGTTCTCCGGGAGGAAGCCGACCCCGTGGGCGGCGACGAAGGCGGAGGGCTCCGAGCCCCCCACGGTCAGAGAGCCCCCGCTGGGCTCAAGAAGGCCGCACGACGTTCGCAGGAAGGTGCTCTTCCCTGCTCCGTTGGGACCTACGAGCCCGGTGATTCCCGGGGCGAACCGGGCGGTGAAACCCTGAAGGCCAAGGGCGGGGCCCTTCCTTCTCCCATAGGCCACGGTGAGGTCTCTCGCCACCATCTCCGGACCACGAGGCCGCTCAGAAGGACTGGAGTACGAATTCATGGATCACCGTTTCGTTCAACTCTTCAGTCACCAGGAACGCCCGTCCGCCGTCCAGGAACACTGGGTCCAGGAATCCGTCACGGTTGAAGCGCCACAGGGGTGACCCTCCCGGATCGAGGAGCTCCAGGTGCTGGCGCTCCTCGCCAGTGGTGATGGCCAGGAGGAAGGATCCGTCCTGGGTAACCGTGAAGTCCCGGACCGAAGGCCAGAAGGGGGGAAGCTCAACCAGGTCGCCAGATCTTCCTCCTCCCCTCGAAAGGACCCGGGTGTCATAGCTCTCCCGAATTCTTTGGGGCACGTACCAGAGGGGAGGACCGGGGCGTTGGAGGTGAGGGGCAGTGGTGTCGGCGCCCGGGTTCACGCGAAAGACGGCCTGGGTCAGGGCGTTGATCCCCAGGACGGCACCCCGAAGAGTCGCCAGGTGGGGGCGATCGAACACGAAGGACCGGCCCCCACCCTCGAGGGAGAACACCACCCGGCCGGGCGCCCCTTCTCCGTAGGCCCGGGCCTCCCACCGTCCCGTACCCTCCCGGCCGATCCGCATGGAGAGGACCACCGGCTCTCCTCCCGGACCCACCATGACCTGGGTGGGCTGGACGTTGAGATCGTCGCCAGTGGAGAGAGGGATGTCTTCCCGCCGAATGCCGGCAGGGTCCCACACCGAGAGGGTATGCCGCCCGGCATCCAGGATGTAGACCCGGTCCTCTCCCAGGGCGATGGATACCGGCCGGGAGAGCCAATCCGGGGACCCCGGCGTGGGGTCACCGAAGCCGCCCCGAAGGGAATCACCGATCCGGATGAACCACAGGTTCCTGGTAAGGACGGCCAGCGCTCCCTGCGAGGCGGCCAGGTCAACCACCCTGCCCATGCCCCCTCCGATCCGGGCTACCTCCCGGGTGGACGGGGCCCGAGCCGGGAGGGGGGCCAGCGCACCCTTGTCAGGACGGGTGGGGTCTTCCCTTCCCGCTGGGCCGCCTGTGAGGGCCACGACTCCTGCCAGGGCGCCGATGGCGAGGGCAAACACCAGAACTAATCCGAGAGCGGCTCGCATACCGGTCTGTTCAGGTCAAGGGTGAGAGTGGACGAGAAGAGGAAGCGGGGGCGGCCCCCCCACCGTTACGTGATCGAGAGGGTGATGGCCTCGACCCCGCACGCCGCCATCATCAGCGAGCAGAATACCCCGACCGCAGGTTTCTCCCACCAGCGAGAAGCCTCCAGGGCATCCTCGCACAACTCAAGGACCGCCTCGAGACAATCCGTCGTATCGCTTGCGAAAAGGGGTGATTGGAAAGCGGCGAGGGCCAGCATCAGGACCGCCACTCCGTGTCGGGTTTTCCGAATCATGGTAAGCATGGTAATTCCTCCAGATTGAAAGGTTTTTCGGATGCCATCGCTCCCGGTATGCGAGCCGCCCACAAGCACTGGCATTCGGCTCCGGAACCCGGAACGCCGGGCGTGCAACCGGGGAGAGACGGCCTGGAAGACAGGCAAAGAGGGGGGACGCGACGCAGAAAGACGGGGTCTAGGCCTGAAGGGATCTCCGCCACTCTTTCCTTTCGATTCTTCCTTGTGTGCATGGTTCTCCCGCGGGAGCCAGGGGGAGAGGCCTTGAGGCCTCTCCGGTCCCGGACGTCGCCTGGGGCCCGGCAAGCTCGAAAGGAAGGTGCACCCTATCCCGGGGCGGCGGGATAGCCGGATGGAACTATCAACCCGGCGGGGCCATACGCTCAGTGAGGCAGGATCAAACCGGGGGGTTTGATCGAGGTCGTCCGGGGGGTGCCCGTGGGCGGTCCCGTTAGCATTTCAGCCGATCCCAGCATTCCCGGGCACCCAGCCCCACAGACTTGCGCTCCGAATCGGTAAGGGTGATACCATGTGCTGTCACACGGGTCACCTTCGCACACCCACGCCCGGGGGAAGCCAGATGTTCCACCGTCACCTGTCCTTTCCGGCCTCGGCCGCCGTAGCCGCGATCGCAGCAAACGCCGCGGTCGCCCTCCTTCCCCTTCCGGCCTCCACCCCCGCCGCCGTCCAGACGCTCCATAGCGCCCAGGAAGCGACCGAGGTTCCCGCCCCCCCTGGCCCCACCGATCCGTCGGAGCTGGAGGCCTTCGTCGATGGCCTGATGGGCGCGGCCCTGGAGGAGAACAACACGGCGGGCGGTGTGGTGGCGGTGGTTTCCGGCGGCGAGCTCTTTTTCGCGAAGGGATACGGGTACTCCGACTGGGAGGCGCGAATCCCGGTGGACCCCGAGACGACCCTTTTCCGCATCGGTTCGGTGTCGAAGCTCTTCGTCTGGACCTCGGTGATGCAGATGGTGGAGGCCGGCCTGCTCGACCTGGACACGGATGTGAACGAGTACCTGGACTTCGAGATCCCTGCCACCTTCCAGGAGCCCGTCACGCTGGCTGCGATCATGGCCCATGCAGGAGGGTTCGAGGACTACGTCATCGAGCTGTTCGGCAACGAGCCCGAGGACGTCCGGCCCCTAGGGGAGTTGGTGGCCCGGCAGCTTCCGGCCCGGGTCCGCCCCTCGGGAGACCTCTCGTCGTACTCCAACCATGCCACCGGAATCGCGGCCTATATCGTGGAAAGGGCCTCCGGCATCGAGTGGAAGCAGTACGTCGACGAGCGGATACTGGGGCCTCTAGGCATGGAGCACACCAGCTTCCTTCAGCCCCTGCCGGAGGGGCTGGAACCGGACATGTCGAAGGGATACAGCTATCGGGGCAACCGGTTCCGGGAAGAGGACTTCGAATACGTTCCCCTGGCCCCGGTGGGTGCGGGCGCTTCGTCGGCCGTGGACATGGGCCGGTTCATGATTGCCCACCTCCAGCTGGGTCGACTCGGGGACGAGCGCATCCTATCTGAGGAGACCGCCCGTCTTATGCAGTCGGTTCATCACCGGATGGATCCATCTGTGAACGGCATGGCTCACGGCTTCGCCGAGTTGAGCCAGAATGGTGAGCACATCATTGGTCATGGGGGCGACACCCGCTTCTTCCACACGGGTCTCTGGCTCTTCCCCGAGCACGACCTAGGGGTCTACGTGTCCTTCAATTCTGGGGGTGGCGGAGGCGCAAGAAGCCTTTTCATCAAGGGCTTTATGGACCGTTACTTCCCGGTTGACGAGGCCGTGGTGGCCCCTCCCGAGGACTCCCTGGAAGCCAGCTCGGGCCGGGCCAAGAGATTCACGGGCGAGTTCCGACCCAACCGATTCTCTCACACCACCTTCACCAAGCTCGCGGCCGTGGAAACCCAGAGCGTTAGCGTGACGGATCGGGGTACCCTCCGGGCACTGAGTACCGAGTGGATCCCGGTGGGGCCCCTGACCTTCCAGGAGGAATTCGGCACCCGGGCTCTGGTGTTCCGGGAGAACGAAAAGGGTCAGATCACCGAGTTTTTCGTGAGCACTTCGCCCTATTCGGCCTTCGAGAAAGTCCCCCTTCGGGAGCACCCGGGCCTTCACCTTCCCATTGCGATTTTCGCGGGGCTTGCCATCCTCCTTACTCTCCTCTCCCCCTTTATCGGTTGGGCCGTTCGCCGTTGGTTCCGCGTTCCGGCTGGGGAGTTGGTCAGGATTTCGAGGGGAGCCCGATACACAATCTGGCTTGCCGCCCTGCTCTTCGCCGTCGGGACGTGCCTCCTTATCCTGAACGTCGCCAACGAGGGGATCGCTGTGGAGCTTCTCGGGGGATTGGGGCTCATCTTCCTGATTCCGGTCCTCGCAGCGGTGCCCACGCTGGCGTCACTCCTCTTCGCCGTCGGTATGTGGAAGAAGGGCGAAGGTCGGCTCACGGTCCGCGTGTTCTACTCCCTGGCGGTGGTGGCTTTTTGCCTCTTCCTCTGGCAGTTGAACGTCTGGAATCTGTTGGGTTGGAACTACTGATGATGTGACGCCACTTGGGCGGGGCTCTGGGGCCCCGGGAGCCTTTGCAGCTGAAAGGAACCATCGATGCCTTCGAAAGATCCGAACCGCCGAACCTTCCTCTCCACCCTCGTGGGCGGTGGTCTCGCCCTTCCGCTTCTCAACACCGGGACGGTACAAGCAGCGGAGGCTGCGCTCGGACCCGAACTAGATTCGACCCGCCCCGCAGTAGGGTCTCATCAGGCCGCCAACGGCCCGCTGGTCGTGACCAGCAAGACCAACGCAGCGGTGCGGGAGGAGATCACGGGCACGGCCTGGGCGATTCTTGCGGGCGGCGGCTCCGCCATGGACGCCGCCGAAAAGGCCACCAATGTCTCCGAACTGGATCCCCGTGACCGGACCGTGGGCTACGGAGGTGATCCGAACGAGGAAGGATTCCATCAACTCGATGCCTCGGTGATGAATGGCGCCGACAACAACAACATCGGCGCGGTCGCGGCGCTGGAGAACATCAAGACTCCCTGCTCGGTAGCTCGCCTGGTGATGGAGCGCACCGACCATTGGATGCTGGTGGGTGCCGGGGCTTTGCGTTTCGCCAAGATGCACGGGTTCAAGGAGGCGGACCTCCTTACGGAAGAGGCAAGGAAGAACTGGCTCAACTGGAAGGAGACGCTCAGCGACCGGGATTATTACTTCCCTCCGAAGGATCCCGATAAGCCGGAGGGCGGCGGCACCATCAACGTCCTCACTTTGGATGC
>JBDRDQ010000170.1:0-2371 GCA_043820695.1 Gemmatimonadota bacterium
TACGTCGGACCTCTACAACCTCCTGCACCGAGGCACCCGGGTTCGGAAGATGCACAGCTCCGTTCGCAGCACCTTCCGCACCCTGGGGGATATCCCCCTGGCCATGGTGGAGAGGGGGAAGCTGACCCCCCTCAAGGAGGACTGGTTGCCGAGAAGGGAGGACCGGGAGGTAACGATCCAGGCCGCCTTTGAGCCCCGGGTCACCCTTTCCTACTACTACCCGGGGATGCAGCCCGACGTCATCGATGCCCTCGTGGAGAAAGGGTACAAAGGGATCATTATTGCCGGCACGGGCCTGGGTCATGTGAACAGGCTGATCTATCCGACTCTGGAGCGGGCCAAGGAGGCGGGGGTCCAGGTGTATATGACGCTCCAAACCTTTTGGGGCTTCGTCCAGATGCACGTGTACGAAACGGGCCGGGAGATCCTGGAGCTGGGGGTGATTCCCCTGGCGAACATGCTTCCGGAGGTGGCCTACATAAAACTCGGGTGGGCGCTCGGCGTGCATCCCAACGACCCCGAGGCCGCCAAGAAGCTCATGACGACCACCATCGCCGGCGAGATGACCGAGCGGGAGCCCCACGATGGCTACCTCGTTCTCCAAGGCGGGATTCCGGAGGTTCAGGAGTTCCTCGAGAAAGTGTGGAGGTAAGATGAGAACCGCCGTCCGCGGGAGTGCCATCGCGGTGCTCCTGCTCGTGAGCCTTCTACTTCCGGGGAGCGTTTTACTTCCGGGGAGCGTTCTCCTGCCTTCTGCTGCCACATCACAGGTCGTGGCCGCACCTCAAGACCTCCACGCCCGTCTACAGGCCGTCCTCGACGCCTTTCACGCCGGAGGCCATTTCCCCGGTGCCAGCGCGGCCGTTTCCCTTCCTGATGGGACAGTGATTTCTCTCACCGTGGGCGAGGCGGACACGGTGCTGCACATTCCCATGGATCCGTCCCACAGGATGCTTCAGGGGAGTGTCGGGAAGACCTATTTCGCAGCATTGGCCATGCAGTTGATAGGGGAGGGGAGGCTCGACCTGGAGGCCAAGGTTGCCAGCTACCTGGGGCATCTTCCGTGGTACGCCCGGATACCCAACGCAGCCGGAATCACGGTCAGGCATCTCATGACACATACCAGCGGGGTCATGCGCTACGAGTTCAAGGATGCATTCACTACCGACCTCACTGGCCAGCCGGACAAGCATTGGCGGCCCGAAGAGCTCCTGGCCTACGTCCTCGATGAGGAAGCGTCCTTCGTCCAGGGGGAGGGTTGGGAGTACTCGGACACAAACTTCATTCTCCTTGGGATGATCATGGAAGAGATCACGGGGAGGGCCTGTTATGACCTGATTCAGGAGCAGTTTCTGGATCCCCTTGGGCTGCAGAACACCGTGCCATCGTCCTCTCGGACCATTCCCGGCCTCATCCAGGGGTATGCCGGCCCGGCCAACGCCTTCGGCGGCACCGACGAGGTGCTTCTCCCGGACGGGCGCTTCGTCATCAATCCGCAGTTCGAGTGGGCCGGCGGGGGGTTCGCATCCACCCCCGAGGATCTGGCCCGTTGGGCCCGGGCTCTTTACACGGGCCATGCCTTCGATCGCGCACTCCTCCCCCTCATGCTCGAGGGGGTGTCCGCCCGGTTGGGGCCCGGAAGCCGGTACGGCCTCGGTGTGATCCTCACCGACACTCCTGCCGGCCCCAGTCAGGGGCACAGCGGCTTCTTCCCAGGCTACCTCACGGAGATGGCGTATTTCCCGGATCTGGACGTGGCCGTCGCTCTGCAGGTCAATACGAGCGTGGGGCGGGCTCTCGGCCGGTCCCCGGTTTCGGTCCTGGTGGAACTTGCCCAGGTAGCGGGGGGCTGAGGGATGGAAGGGAAGGGGACACTCGAGGCGAGCCTGGGCAATTGGCTGGCGAATCTGGGTTCGACGGATGCGGCGCTGGATCTTCTCACTACGGCTGAGGGGCTTCTGGCTGACCAAGACCCGCCGGTACTTCCCCGGACCTCTGGCATCGGTATCTGAACGAGACTCGCCGGTCCGTTTTCCTCCAGGCCCTCCCGGATGTCCCGGCTCGGAATCGGTGGGCCGAGACCACATTCACCACCATTCGGGCCACCCAGTTCGGCTTGGAGAGCCTCTTCGAGGAGCGAGTTCGGGAGCACCCGGAGCGGACCCTCTTTCAGGAGATGGAGGGGTCGGAGGCTCGGCAATGGACGTACCAGGCCATCCTCAGAAGGCTTCGGACCATCGCCGCGCTCTTCTGGTCGACCCAACTTCAATTCCGAGACGCTCGCCTGGATCTTCGACGAACTCCAAATCAACACAGTGGTTGTGGAGACGGAGGAACTCCGGGATCGCCTGGAGGTGGCCCGCTCCCTGAC
>JBDRDQ010000171.1:0-8999 GCA_043820695.1 Gemmatimonadota bacterium
GAAGGGCGAGGATGGCCCGGGCCACTGGCGAGCCCCACCATTGCCGAAGCTTCACGCCTGTGGGTGTGTTCATCCGTTCTCTTTCGGTTTGCGATCGGCGCCGGGCCCGCAGAACTCGCGATTGTCGCCCTCCACGCTGGATTCGCGAAAGCCGCCATGCCCCATGGCAGCCGCCAGAATTCCGTCCTTCGATGCCGTTTCGGGAGTGAATTCCGCCACCACTCTGCCCCGGTGCAGGACGATGATGCGGTCGCTCAGGGTGAGAATCTCTTCCATCTCCGAGGTGGTGAGGAGGATGCCGACCCCGCGGCGAGCCCAATTCCTCATGAGCTGGTAGATGTCGGCCTTGGCCCCCACGTCGATCCCCCTCGTGGGTTCGTCCAGGAGGAGGACCTTGGGCTCGGCCAGCAGGCACCGGGCGAGATAGGCCTTCTGCTGATTGCCCCCGGAAAGGACCCGGACCGGAGCGTCCAGCGACGGAGCGTTCAGGCGAACCTCCGAGGTCGACCGGGCCACCTCGGCCCGCTCTTCCCCCTGACGTATCCAACCGCCGCGGCCGGAGAAACGGGAGAGGCTGGCCAGGCTCACGCTGTGGGCGATGCTCTGATCCGGGGCCAGGCCAAAGGACTTCCGGTCGTTGGTGAGGAGGGCCAGACCTTCCTCCACGGACTTCTTCGGGCTCCTCATCAGAAACGGATTTCCCCCCAGCGTCACCTCTCCCGAAACCCGGTCCCCCAGCGCCCCGAAGAGGGCGTGGAGAAGCTCACTCTTCCCGGACCCCTGCAGCCCCGCCAACCCCAGGATCTCACCCTTCTGCAGACGGAAAGTGACACCGCTAACCACCGTCAATTCCCTGATTCTGGGATGGGCGACCCGGAGGTTCTCCACCTCCAGAGCGGAGGTTTCCGAGGTCGGCGACGTCGCCTCGCCCTTCTCTGCCAGCTCCCGCCCCACCATCCACCTCACCAACTCATCCGGAGGGAGATCGGCCGCGGCCGCCGTCCCCACCACCATGCCATCCCGGAGAACGGTGATCCGATCCGCCAGCCGGTAGATCTCCTCCATCTTGTGGGTGATGTAGACGACACCACATCCACCCCTCTTCAGCTCCCGGATCCGTCCGAAGAGAGCTTCGACCTCATTCTCGTTCAGGGCGCTGGTGGGTTCGTCGAAGACCACCACGGCGGCCTCACGGGCAAGGGCCCTGGCGATCTCGAGGATTTGCTGGCCGGCGATGGGCAACTCGCTGACCAGCTGACCTGGGGTGGCATCCAGCTCCGTCTCCCCCAGGATACGGGCCGCGTCCCTTTCCTGGGACCGGAAATCCACCCAGCCCCAGGCGCCCCTCCTCTCCCGTCCCAAAAAGAGGTTGTCGGAGATGCTCATGGTGGGCACCAGGGAGAGCTCCTGGTGGATGGTGGTAACCCCCGCGTGAGCGGCCTGGCTGGGATGGCGAAAGCGCTGGGACGTCCCCTGCACCTGAAGGTCACCGGAGAAGTCGGAGTACACGCCGGAGAGGATCTTGATGAGGGTGCTCTTTCCGGCCCCGTTTTCACCGGCGAGAACGTGGACCTCCCCCGGGAGCACGTCGAAATCCACGCCGTGGAGAACTTCGACGGCCCCGAAGGACTTCCTGATATCCCTCATCACGACGGCGGAAAGGGGAGAGGCTGGCCCCCCCGAATCCTCCGGCCGCATCGTTGCCGTGTGGGCGGCGGTCATCTGCCTTTTGCCACCTCCCCGATTGACCTGCACATTGACGGAACCAAAGGAGGATACTGCCATGTACAACCGTTTCGCCATTGCTCTCCTGGCCGCGCTCCTGGCCCTCCCCGGTCCCGTCCTCGGCCAGACAGCTGAGGGCACCCTCATGGACCTGGCCCGGGTCCGGGACGGCGTGCGCAGCAAACGCATCAGCAGCTACGACCGAACGGGTGGAAACAACGACCGCTTCGAAGCCATACCGGACGGTGAGAAGCGAACCCTCTTCGAGGTCGAAGGGGCGGGGATGATCAACCACATCTGGATCACCATCGCCCCACCCCCGCCGGAGTTGAGCCGGAATGACATCATCCTCAGGATGTACTGGGACGGTGACGAAGCCCCCAGCGTAGAGTCGCCCATCGGGCCTTTCTTCGGTCAGGGTTGGGACGAGAGTTACAACTACGCGTCGCTCCCCCTGGCCGCCGGACCCGTGGATGGCCGCGGGCTGGTAAGCTACTTCGTGATGCCATTCTCCAACGGGGCCCGCATCGAGGTCGAGAATGATTCCGGCCGCACCATCGACGCCTTCTACTATTACGTGGACTACGTTGAGGTTGACGCCCTCTCCGAGGAGTTGGGCCGTTTTCATGCCTGGTACAACCACGAGCTCACGGAAGCCCTTCCCGAAGGGGAGAACGAGTGGAGCGTCCTGGGCCCCCAGGGCAAGAACGCCTCCGGTGACGGCAACTACCTCATCGCGGACCTGGAAGGGAAAGGGCAGTTCGTGGGGGTGAACTACTTCGTCCACTCCCCAAGCCCCATGTGGTACGGCGAGGGCGACGACATGATCTTCATCGACGGCGAGGGCTGGCCGTCATCCCTCCACGGGACCGGAACGGAGGACTACTTCAACACGTCCTGGTGTCCCGACACGCTGTTCGCGCATCCCTACTACGGTTACGCCCGGGTGAACGACGATATCGGCTGGTTGGGACGGACCCACGTCTACCGGTTCCACATCGCCGACCCCCTCTATTTCGACGAGTCCCTCCGCTTCACCATCGAGCACGGCCACAACAACAACCTCACCCTGGACATGGCCACCGTGGCCTACTGGTATCAGACCGGACCCCACAAACCCTTCCCCGCCCTGCCGGATCGAGAATCCAGAGCCCCCATGCCCATGATCAGTACGGTGGAAATCCACCGGTGGAGGGATGAGTGGCGAAAGGCCATGGGGAATGGTTCGACGCTGTGGGGGACGGAGAGGAAACCCGGGGGCGGCAAATGAGAGGGCTCGGCGTCCTGGCACTCCTAGCGATCCTCACCCTCAGTTGCTCCACGGCGACGCCACGACTGCCGTCGAGTCCGAGGCCGGAATCCCCACCCCCTCCGCCAACCTGGCAGCCGGAGATGGCCCCAGGCGTTGGCCCCGAAGTTGGGCCCCCCTACCTGAACCCCGACCTCCCTCTGGAGGCTCGGGTGGACGATCTCCTGGGAAGGATGACCCTGGACGAAAAGGTCTCTCAGACGCTTTACGACGCCGCGGCCGTGGAGCGGCTGGGCATTCCCGAGTACAACTGGTGGAATGAGGCCCTTCATGGCGTGGCCCGGGCCGGGGTGGCAACCGTCTTTCCCCAGGCCATCGGGCTGGCGGCCACCTGGGATGCGGATCTCATGTTCAGGGTCGCCACGGCCATCTCCGACGAGGCCAGGGCCAAACACCATGAGTCCTTACGCCGGGGGCAACGAGGCATCTACGAAGGGCTTACCTTCTGGTCCCCCAACATCAACATCTTCAGGGACCCCCGCTGGGGCCGCGGCATGGAGACCTACGGGGAAGATCCGTACCTCGCGGGCCGCTTGGCGATCGAGTTCGTAAAGGGGATGCAGGGGAACGACCCCGTCTATCTGAAGACCGTCGCCACCCCCAAGCACTACGCGGTCCACAGTGGACCGGAGCCGGACCGGCACACCTTCGACGCGGTGGTGGACGAACGGGACCTCCGGGAGACCTACCTTCCGGCCTTTCGGGCTTCCGTTGTGGAGGGGGGCGCAGAGTCGGTGATGTGCGCCTACAACCGGTTCCGGGGAGACCCTGCCTGCGGGAGCCCCGAGCTTCTCCAACAGATCCTCCGGGAGGAGTGGGGATTCGGGGGTTATGTGGTTTCGGACTGTTGGGCCATCATGGACATCTACAACACTCATCGGGTGGTGCAGACCGCCCCCGAGGCGGCAGCCATGGGTGTGACCGCGGGGACCGATCTCAACTGCGGTGTCACCTACGACAGCCTGGGTGTGGCCGTCCGAGAGGGGCTCCTGACCGAGGAGCAACTGGACGTCTCGATCCGGCGCCTTCTCCGGGCCCGCTTCCGGCTGGGGATGTTCGATCCGCCGGAACGGGTTCCCTTCGCAAACATCCCCTTCAGCGTGAACGACTCCGAGGAGCACCGAGCGCTGGCCCTGGAAGCGACCCGGAAATCCATGGTCCTTCTCAAGAACGAGGGCGGTATTCTTCCGTTGAGCCGGGAGCTTGGCACCATCGCCGTCATTGGGCCCAACGCCGACGAGGTGGAGGTTCTTCTGGGGAACTACAACGGGATTCCGGCCGATCCCGTTACACCACTCAGGGGCATCAGGGAGAAGGCCTCGCCGCGGACCCGGGTCATCCACGCCGTGGGAGCGGCGTTGGCGGAGGGTCTCCCTGCGCTGGTGCCCATCCCATCCTCGGTGCTGAGGCCGGGTGGGGAGGGCGCCGCCGCCAGAGGTCTCAGGGCTGAGTACTTCTCCAACCCGGACCTTGAGGGGGAGCCCTTTGCCATCCGCACCGATGGTGGCGTGGACTTCCAGTGGTGGGGGGACTCCCCCATGGCCGGTCTCAGCCCGGGAGAGTTCAGCGTCCGCTGGACCGGAACGCTCCTCCCGCCGGCCTCAGGGCGGTACGCCATGGGGGGCAAGGGACTGGGGCAGTTCCAGGTTTTCGTGAACGATTCCCTTGTGGCGGGTTTCTCCAGCGAGCATGAGATCAACACGCGGTGGACGGACTTGGAGATGGAGGGAGGGGAACCACAGGATATCCGGGTAGAGTTCCGTCCCCGGCGCGAAGACAGCGCGGTCCAGCTTGTCTGGGCCCGACCCGAATCGAATTTGAAAGCGGAGGCGCTCCGGGCCGCCAAGAGGGCCGATGTCGTCGTGATGGTCATGGGCCTCTCCCCCCGGCTGGAGGGTGAGGAGATGCGGGTGGAGGTTCCGGGCTTCGCCGGAGGGGACCGGGTCGATATCGGCCTCCCGGCCCCGCAACTGGAACTCATGGAATCGGTGCTGGCCACAGGAAAACCGGTGGTTCTGGTGCTTCTGAACGGGAGCGCCCTGGCTATCCCTTGGGCCGCCGAGAAGGTGCCTGCCATCGTGGAAGCCTGGTATCCGGGCCAGGCGGCGGGGACGGCGCTGGCCGACGTCCTCTTCGGCGACTACAACCCGGCGGGCCGGCTTCCCCTCACCTTCTACCGGTCGGTGGACCAACTGCCCCCCTTCGACGACTATGACATGGAGGGGCGGACGTACCGTTACTTCGGCGGGGATCCCCTCTTCCCCTTCGGATACGGATTGAGCTACACGACCTTCGAGTACAATACCCTGGAATTGCCTGCCTCGGTGCGGTCGGGGGAGGAGGTCCGCCTCTCGGTGGAAGTCCGAAACGCGGGGGAGGTGGCCGGCGAAGAAGTGGTCCAACTCTACCTCACCGACGTCGAGGCTTCGGCCCCCGTTCCCATCCGGTCCCTTCAGGGCATAGAGAGGATCTTCCTGGATCCCGGGGAAACGCGGACTGTCACCTTCAGCCTGACCCCCCGGCAGCTATCCCTCATCGACACCGGGTGGGAGAGGGTGGTGGAGCCAGGGTTCTTCGAAGTAAGCGTGGGTGGAAAGCAGCCCGGATTCAGCGGCCTGGCTGACGCGGCCACCACCGGTGTCGTCACGGGACGTTTCGAAGTCCGGGGGCCACCTCTGGTTCTCTCCCGGTAGACCTGGTTTTCCTAGGAGCAAGATCGCCGTGTCAGGAACCGAGCTGTTCGCAGGGCTGGACGTCTCCACGCAGAGCTGCAAGCTGGTGGTCATCGATGCAGATGCCGGAGCCGTCCTCCACCTGGATCGGGTCGACTATGACCTGGACCTGCCTGACCTCGGCACCCGGGAGGGGACCATCCCTGGGTTGGGGGAAGGGGTTTCCGAGTCCGATCCCAGGATGTGGGTCTCTGCCGTCGATGTCCTCCTGGGGCGACTCCAGGAGGCCGGGGTTCCCGGTGAACGAATCCGGTGCATTTCCGTGTCCGGTCAACAGCACGGCCTGGTGGCACTGACCGCCGGCGGCGGCCTGGCCCGGCCACGGAGCAAGCTCTGGAACGATTTCTCCACCACCGAGGAATGCAGGATTCTCACCGAGGCCGTAGGTGGTCCCCAGGCCATGATCAAGGAGGTGGGAAACACCCAACGCACCGGGTACACGGCCGCCAAGATCTTTCACATGCGACGGCACGAGCCCGAGGCGTTTGCCCGGACCCGGACCCTCTTTCTGGTCCACAACTTCATCAACTGGCACCTTACTGGAGGGCCCTACGGTGGTGTCGCGGTCATGGAACCGGGAGACGCTTCCGGAATGGCCCTCTGGCATCCGGGAACCGGGAGGTGGTCCCGGAAGGTCATGGAAGCCATCGATCCCGGGCTGCCCGGGAAGCTGCCGCCGATCCGTCCCTCGGACAGAAGCATCGGTGCTTTGGGGTCGGCGCTGGCTTCCAACTTCGGCCTGTCACGGGACTGCCGTATCGATGCCGGCAGCGGGGACAACATGTATGGAGCCATCGGGACCGGGAATCTCGCTCCGGGGATCGTGACCGTGAGCCTGGGGACGAGCGGAACGGCCTACACTCTCCTCAACAAGCCCTTTATCGACCCCACCGGGGAGATCGCCGCCTTTTGCGACAGTACGGGACACCACCTCCCCCTCCTCTGCGTGTCAAACCTGGCTAATGGCTACGACACCCTTCTGAAGGATTTCGGCCTCTCCCATGATGAGTTCGACGATCACTTCTTCAGGAGCGCCCCCGGGAGCGGTGGTAGGTTGATCGTCCCCTGGTTCGAAGGAGAACGAACACCCGACCTGCCACAGGCGGCTCCTCTCCATTTCGGCTTCGGGCCCTCGGACTTTGGCCCGGAGATCCTCTGCCGAGCCATGGTCGAAGGCCACGTGCTGAACCTCTTCGACGGATTCACCCGGCTCCCGGTGACCCCGGGGGAGATCCGGCTCACCGGTGGCCTCTCCAACTCCCCCGCCTGGTGCCAGGCCATCGCCGATGTCTTCGGAACGGAGACGGTTCCGGTTCGGGGGGAAGGCGCGGCCCTGGGGGCGGCGATCCACGCGGCGTGGGTCTGGTACCGGGAGGAGGGACGGAGACGGACGTTGGCCGAGCTTTCGGCGCCCTTCGTAATTCTCGATGAAAAGGGTCGGCGGAGGCCGGAGCTTGCTCACCGGGAGAGCTACGAGTTCCTGCGTCGCCTCTACCGGGCCCTCACCGCCCGGGTTCGGGGAATGGACGGAGAAGATCCCTTCAGCCTCCGGCATGACTTCATGGAAATCAGTCCATTTTCCGAGGAGAGTTCGACCTGATGACTCGCACCGTTCTTCGTCTTCCACGATTCGGGGCCAGCCTTCTCTTTTCGCGGCTGCTCACTTTGGGCCTTTTCCTCCCCGAGCTTCTCCTGTCGGGGCTGCTTCTCTCGTCGCCCGCCCGCATCCTGGGGCAGGAAGCCGCAAGGGATCGTCGTTTCAGCGAATCCGACACCGTCCCCACCCTGGGTCTGGAGGCAGGCTTCCTCACATTCGAAACCCCGGCCTTCGACCTGAAGCTCGTCCTGGCCTCTCAGACCGTCGCGGCCCTTCAGCCCAAGGGACACGACGGGTTCGACTTCACCCCCGGGGATTGGCTGGGGAGAAGGGACCGGAACGGGCATTACCATCTCGGCGACCTCACGCTCCGTCTGCGAGAGGGCGGCCCCGGCGATTGGGTGGAGTACTCCACGGCCACCGCCCGACAACCGGTGGAACCCCTTCCGGGTTCTGGGGGGAAGCAAGGCGATGCGATTCTGGTCCTGGCCGGGGCCGACCTGGGTCCGACACTTCCATCGGATATCCCCCTGCGGGTTCGACGGTACTGGGAGGTTCAGGGTGGGCACTTGGCCCTACGGTTCGAGCTGGTGAACCGGGCCGATACTCCCGTGGAGATCGGGGCTCTGGGCATCCCCATGATCTTCAACAACATCCTTCAGGACCGGTCGCTGGACGAAGCCCATGCCGTCTCCTCCTTCCACGATCCCTACATCGGCATGGACGCCGGGTACCTCCAGGTCACCCGCCTGAACGGACAGGGGCCGGTCCTCCTGGTCGTGCCTCTGGGCTCCACCCCCTTCGAGGCCTACAACCCTCTCCTCTCGGAGCGGACCCGTCGCGGGATAACCTTCGAGGGCTTCTACGAGTGGATGGCCCATAGCCGGGCCTACGCGGAGGAGGATTGGGCCGAAGCCGAGTCGTGGAATCCTCCCTCCTCGGCGACCCTGGCCCCGGGAGAAACCCGGTCCTACGGAGTCCGGTTCCTGGTAGCGGAGGAGGTCCGGGCCATCGAATCCACCCTCCTGGCCACGGACCGACCCGTGGCGGTGGGAGTTCCCGGTTACGTGGTCCCCACGGACATGGAGGCCCACCTTTTTCTCCAGGCGCCCCACGAGGTGGAGAGGATCGAAGTGGAACCGGCTGGGGCCCTTTCGGTGACGGACGCAGGGACCACACCGGGAGGATGGCGGAGTTACCAGCTTCGGGGCCACCGGTGGGGTCGAGCCCGGGTCACCGTGGCCTACGCTGATGGCAGCCGGCAGACGATTCACTATAAGGTCATCAAGCCCCAGTCACAGGTGGTGGAAGACCTGGGAAGGTTCCTCACCACGGAGCAGTGGTTCGAACGACCCGACGACCCCTTCGGCCGAAGCCCCTCCATCATCAGTTACGACTACGACGAGAAGCGCCAGATCACGGAGGACAACCGGGCATGGATCGCAGGGTTGGGAGACGAAGGAGGCTCGGGTTCCTGGTTGGCCGGAATCATGAAGCAGCTGATCCAGCCGAATCCGGCTGAATTGGCCAAGATCCAGAGTTTTGTGGACGGCGTGCTGTGGGGCGGCCTCCAGTACGATGAAGGCGAGCGGATGTACGGCGTCCGGAAGAGCATGTTCTTCTACCAGCCGGAAGA
>JBDRDQ010000172.1:0-3286 GCA_043820695.1 Gemmatimonadota bacterium
GCACGACGGGCATCGAGGGTGGATCCAGTCATCGCATTCAGGACGGAGTAACCTGGAGTCCGGATGGGCCCGGTGAATCCTAGTCCGCCAAAGCCTCCACCGGATCGATCCTGGTTGCCCTCCGGGCTGGGAGGATGCAAGCCACGATCCCCGTCGCGCCCAGGAGGAGAGCCACCGAGGCCATGACGACCGGATCGGTGGGTTGAACCCCGTACAACAAGGACTGGATCAACTGAAGCAGCCCGAGGGAACCCAGTCCGCCGATCAACAAGCCAACCAACACCACCCTCAGCCCCTGCCCCACCACAAGCCTGAACACATCAGCGGAACCGCTCCCCAGGGCGATTCGGATCCCCATCTCCCTTCTGCGTTGTGTGACGGAGTAGGCCAGTGCGCCATAGATACCGACTGCGGCCAGGAAGAGGGCGACACCAGCGAAGATCATCAGCAGGAGCATAGGCGCCCGCCGCTCGATGAGCGATTGATCGATCAGGTCCTGGAGGGTCCGGACATTGAAGAACGGTATCTCCGGGTCCAAGCGGGTAACGACTCCCCGGGCCGGTTCTACCAAGATCTGCGGATCGGCCTGGGTCTTCATGACCAGAGTAAGGAACGACCGGGGGGCCTGGGCCAGGGGAAACCAATAGGCCCCCACGAACTGGCTCTCCACGAGGTTGTTCTGCCGATGGGAAGCCACCACCCCAATGATCGTGAAGAGGTTGTCTTCCTGGTCCTCCTCCATTCCGGGCACCGTCCCCCATAACATTCGTTTCCCGAGAGGGCTCCCTTCGGAGAAGTACCGATCCGCCAACCATTCGTCGATGATGATGACCTGCTGTCCATCCGGGTTGTCCCGGGAGTCGAAGGTCCGGCCCTCCAACAACGGAATCTCCATGGCTTCGAAGTATTCCGTGCTGACCCAGTTCTGGAAGGGAGCGAGGATGGATTCGCCCGGTTGCGGGGTGTATCCCTCTGGCATGATCACGCTTCCTGAGTTGTTGCCGGAAAATGGCAACTGGGTCGTAAGGCTCGCGAACTCAACCCCTGGAAGAGCCCGAACGCCCTGCAAAAACTCCTCGGAAAACTGTGATCGAGATGGAGCATCAGGATAACGGGCGTCGGGCATGGCAACGAATCCGGCAATCACACCGCTAGGCTCGAAGCCCGGCTCCACCTCCAGCACCTCCTGGAAGCTCTTGAGCATGAGGCCGGCTCCGATGAGGAGCACGAAGGCTATCGCCACCTGCCCCGTCACCAGACCGCCTCGGAGCAGTACCGCCCCGCGGCTCGCCGTGCCACTTCGATTCTCAGCCCGAAACACTGTATTCAGGTCCGACCTGATGACATGGACCAGGGGGATGCTTCCAAACAGGACTCCCGCGCAGAGGCCAAGAAGAAGCGTGAACAAAAGGGCGGTACCATCCAAACTGATGTCAGCCCCGCGAGGGAGATTGTCCACCCCCATGATCCCGAGCAGCTGAATCCCCGCATACCCTACAAGCAGGCCGAGACCTCCACCGATCACACCCAGGAGAACCGCCTCGGTGAGAAGCTGCTTGCCCAACCGCCATCGGTCCGCGCCCAAAGCCAGGCGAGTAGCCAGTTCCCTCATCCGAACATTGGATCGGGCCAGCATGAGATTGGCAATGTTCACGCACCCGATGAGGAGGACAAAAGCTACACCGGCCCAGAGCATGATGAGGGAGGGACGGATCTCCCGAAGCATATCTTCTTTGGCGTTGTGGACCTGAGTATGAAATCCCGCGTTTTCCAGAATCTGGCGAGCCTCCGGGAGGGGCCATGCGTCGACGAGACGGTTGTTCATCGCATCGATCTGACTCCGGGCCTGTTCGATGCTGGCACCTGGGGCCAGGCGGGCAAATTGGGAGTAGTTGTTGCTGTGCCACTCATCCAACGTCCTGGCTTCTGGGGAGAAGGGGATAGGAAGGAGGAAGTCCAGCGGGTCGTTGCTCCCTGCCAGTTCGAACGTCTCCGGGAGCACGCCCACGATGGCGAACGGTACCCCGTCCACCCTCAAATCCCGTTCAAGGACCTTTTCGTCCCCGGCATACCGATCCTGCCAATACCGGTAACTCAGGATCACCTTCTGATGGTTCCCCGGATCCATCTCTTCCCAGAGAAAATTCCGGCCGAGCATGGGCTGGACTCGCAGGACATCCAAGAAAGTGGAGGTCACCCTGAGCGTTCGGGCCCGCTCCGTGCTCCCTGCCTCCCCAACGGTGTTGCCGAAACCCTGGAAGTTGGCGACTTCCTCGAAGGCTGGAACGCTCTCCCGACGGAAGAAGAAGTCGGGACCACCGTTCGATGCACGTTCAGCTCCTGCCCCTGGGTAGGAGTTGAACGCCGTCACCAATCGGTCCGGCTCATCATATGGGAGGGGCTTGAGCAGGACCGCGTTGATGACACTGAAGATGGTGGCGTTGGCACCGATGCATACGGCGAGGGTCAGAAGAACCGTGGCGCTGAAAGCCTTTTCCTTCCAGAGCAGCTTCAGGCCGAAACGCACATCCCTGAAGAAGGTATCCATAGCTAGAGCCAGCTCTGTATCCAGCTCAAGATCATTCTGGCAGCGCGGCGAAGAATCGTGATCATGGGGGACCTCGGCGGTTGGGGAGGAAGTGAACTGGGAAACCTTACGGAGGGAGGTGAATCAAGGTTTCCCGGATGAACCCTCTCAGGATCTGGGGCGTAGTAAGGGGAAGAACTTCAGACGGAGGGAAAAACCATGGCCCGCTGCAAAGGAACCACCCTAAGCGGAGATCAGTGCAAACGGGACGCCCAGCCTGACTCTCGATTCTGCTACGTCCACGACCCCGAGAAGGACCAGACCGGCGACGAAAGCGATGCCGCCGCGGAAGAGCTCGAGCTCATGGACCTGGCCCCCATCCTTCTCGCCGGCATCATGGCAGCTGGGTTGGTCTTTTTGCTCAAGGGCCTTGGGAGGTGGATTCCTCGGTTCTGATCCAGGATTGACGGGGCAGACCCGGGTTTGGGGGCCCGCCCGATGGTCCGGGCGGACCCCAAGGCAAACTCAGCTATCCACCCCCGCCGCCCCTCCCATTTTCTTTCTTCTCGTCCGGCGGTCGGACCAGATGGATGCGCTCCTTGATGTGGTCCTCCATATCCAGGTGGGACACACCCTCCGTCCACCACTCAGGCGCCGGCTCACCCTTCAGGTAGTGGCCGAAAAATTCCCGCATCCGGATCGTGTAGTCCCTCCGGTTCGGTTCCTTGGCCAACCCATGGTTCTCACCCACGTACTGGA
>JBDRDQ010000173.1:0-3193 GCA_043820695.1 Gemmatimonadota bacterium
CCCTTTCCTTGATGGCCAGCACCTCGCCACGCACCACGCGGGCCGTGGGCATCCAGCTCAAGAGGCCGATAATGAGGGCCATGGAGGAGACCACGGCCTGGGAGTAGGAGCTGAGGACGATGAGGAGGGGCAGAGTTGGGATGGAATACACCACATCGGTGAGGCGCATGAGGAGATTGTCGATCCGGCCTCCATAGAACCCCGAAACTGCCCCGATGAGGGAACCCAACCCCGTGCCGATGATGGCGGAGAGGATCCCGATGAGGATGGAAACACGGCCGCCGAAGAGGACTCGGGTGAACAAATCCCGCCCCAAATCGTCGGTACCCATCCAATGCGTCAGTGAGGGCACCTGCCGGATGGACCCCAGATCGATGGCGTCGAAGGGGTAGGGTGCGATGAGGGGTGCGGCCATGCAGGACGCCGTCAGTACAAGAACCACCCAGAACGACGCCACGGCCGGCCGGTGCCTTCGCAGCCGCCGCCATACCAGCGACGCTGGGGAGCGGGGCAGGGCTTCCCCCAATTCGGTGGTGGCGGCGAAGCGCCGAGCCTTCTCCTCATTCATAGCGGATCCGGGGATCCAGGATTCCGTAGAGGACATCGGCCACCAGGTTGAACACCACCACCATGACCGACCCCATCATCAGGATCCCCATCAGGAGCGGGTAGTCCCGGGAGAACATGGCCTGGACGAACATGCGCCCGATGCCGGGCCAGGCGAAGACGGTCTCGGTGATGACCGCGCCTGAGAAGATGGCCGCCAGGTTCAGCGCCATGATGGAGATGAGAGGGATGAGGGCATTGCGAAGCCCGTGGATCCCGACGACCGCCGCTTCGGTCAGCCCCTTCGCCCGTGCGGTCCGGACATAATCGGTTCTGAGGACTCCCAGGAGACTGGAGCGGAGGTAGCGGGACCACCCGGCGATGTACCGGAAGGAGAGGACCACGGCCGGGAGGATCAGGTGCCGGAGGTGATCCCCCAAAGAGGAGGCCCCCACCGTTTCGGTGCCCGATACCGGCAGCCACCCGAGCTTCACCGAGAAGATCATCTGGAGGATAAGTGCGAACCAGAAAACCGGCATGGCGATGTCCAGGAAGGACAGACCGGTGCCGAAGTGATCGAAGAAACTGTATTGACGGACAGCGCTGAAAACCCCCAGCCCCAGGGCGAGAAGGGCGGCCAGGAGAAACGCAGAGACCATGAGTTCCAGGGTGGCCGGCAAACGCTCCAGGATCATGTCCGCCACTGGGCGGGTGGTGGAGAAGCTGATTCCCAGATCGCCGGAGAGGGCCGCCGAAACCCAACGGATGTATTGGATGTGGACGGGTTGATCCACGCCTAGCCGCTGTCGGTAGGCTTCGATGACCTCCTGGTCGACGAAGCGGCCGGACTCGAGGAGGGCACCCTCGGGTCCACCCGGGGCGGCTTGGATGACCGCGAACAGCACGACGGAGATCCCAAAAACCAAAGGGATCATCTGGAGAATGCGCCGGCCGATGTAGGAGATCACCTCAGCGTCCACTCGTAGAGGTTCCAGAAACTGCCGAAGTTGGTTCCGCTTGCCCGGTAGTTTCCGATGCGGGTGCTCACCAGCTCCGGAACCACATTGTAGTAAATAGGAAGCGATCTGGCTGTTCTGGCCAACCGGTCCTGGGCTTCATCGAGGAGGGGTTTTCTTTCTTCGAAACTCAGGGCCCTGTCCGACGCCTCCATTGCTTCGTCCAGCGCCGGATGGCAGAGGCCCGTCATGTTGTTGGGACCGTCGCATGCGTAGAGTCCGGTGATGCTGGGGTCCGCCGGCAGGAACCATGCGCTGACGATTCCCTCCCACTGGCCGCTTCGCCACTTCTGGGTCCAGGCGGCACTCTCCAGGGTCTCGAAGCGGACCTCGATCCCGACTTCCTTGAGCTGTGCCTGAATGACCTGTGCGATGGCGATACGGTCGGCGCTCCCGGCCCGGTTGAGCATCACGAAGGAGAAGCGATGGTCGTCCTTCTCCCGGATTCCGTCGGGCCCCACCACCCACCCTGCCTGGTCCAGCATGCGCCGGGACCGGTCCGGATCATACTCGTAGCTCGTCACCGCCGGGTTGAAATAGGGGCTGCTAGGGTTGATGGGGGTGTTGGCGATGGTCACCGTTCCCTGCATCAGCTGCCCGGCGATGGCCTCGCGGTCGATGGCGTGGAACATGGCTTGGCGGACAATGGAATCGCTGAACAGTCTTCGGCCCCCCTCCAGATTGAGGCTCAGGTCGAAGTGCATGAAGGTGTTCTGGCTAACGAGGTGGATGTCGTAGCCTTCCACCTCCCGAACCTCGATGACCTGCGTCGGCTCGAGGCGGGCGTAATGGTGCCGGCCCGCCTTCATGGCGTTCAGGCGAGTGTTGGAGTCGGGGATGAAGGACCAAACGATTTCGTCGATGGCAGGAAACTGGGGACCTCGCCAGTAGTCCTCGTTCCTCACCACCCGGATGAACTCCCCGGACTTCCACTCTGAGAATTTGAAGGGACCTGTGCCGATGGTTTCGGGACCACGGTTGTAGGGAACGTAGTTCACGATCTCTTCCGTGGTCTTCCCTCCCAGGATGTGCTCCGGGAGCACCGCCTCGAAAAGACCGGCGTAGTAGGCGTAGGAATCGTCCCACCTGAAGACCACCGTGTAGGCGTCGGGCATTTGGCAGTCGATGATCCCAAGGTACTCGTGCCTGTTATAGGTCTGGGATCCCTCGCTGGTCACAAAGCTCCATGTGAAGCAGACATCTTCGCTGGTGAGTTCCTCGTCGTCATGCCAGAGGACGCCCTGGTGGAGTTCCCAGGTCATGTCCACGGTGCCGTCGGCGTTCCGCACGATGAGGCCGTTCTCCTCGGTGGGAATCTCCTTCGCCAGAACCGGGATGTAGGAGTTGTTGTCGTCGGCGGTGATAAGGCCCTCCACCATCGAGAAGGCGATGTCCACCAGGTTCTGGCTGGTGAAAGCGTTCAGGACATCGATCTCGCGCTCGTAGGCGACGCGGAGGATCTTCCTGCCGCCATCGCCGACCCCCGTTTCCCCTGATTCGCATGCGCCCAGGACTGCAAACGCCAGGCACCACGTCCCCGCAACCCCACCCCAGCGGACAAGATTTTTCAATTGAACATCTCCACCGTGGTGTTTGAGTGCATCCGACCATACAGGAACTGCAGGAAGTCA
>JBDRDQ010000174.1:0-8663 GCA_043820695.1 Gemmatimonadota bacterium
GAGTACCCGGTAATTCGCGGTGGAAGCCCAGGTGGAAGTCCAAGTGGAAACCCAGGTGGAAGTCCAGGCCCAGGAGACCATGGCCAACCCCAAATCCGAGCGGGCAGAGGAGCTAGCCGCCCTTTACGAGATCGGCAGCGCCATCCTACGCACGTTGGATGTCGAGGTCGTTCTACAGAGGGTCTGCGAAAATGCCCAACGGCTCCTGAACGCCGACGGGGCCATGATTACCGAGTATCATCATGAGGCTGCGGAGTTTTTCCTCCACACCTGCTCCGGGACCTTACGGCCCGCCATCCACTACACCTTCCCGTCGGAGAAGAGTCTGAGCGCCCGGGCCCTGACCCAGGGGGAGCCGGTCATCGACAACGATGTGGCGTCCGGCCCGGCGAGCGACGCTGCCGCCGCCCTCCCGGTACCCATTGATAGGGCTCTCATCGCCCTCCTGAACGGACGGGAGAGGGTGCTCGGGACCTTGGTCTGTATTGCTTCCAAGGAGCGGGATCCCTTTACGGAAGCCGACGCACAACTCCTCTCCGCTTTTGCCACCCAAGCGGCGCTGGCCGTGGAGAACGCCCGTTACTACCAAACGGAGCGTTCTCGAGCCCAGGAGCTGGAGCTTCTCCGGAAACAAAGGGAGGAGCAGATCCAGCGACTCCAAGACCTGCACGCAGCCGGGCTGGCCGTGACCTCGGACCTGGATCTGAGTGAAATTCTCCACCGTGTGGCTGACGAGGCCCGGAAGCTCACCGGGGCTGAGTACGGGGCTCTGGGAGTCATGAATGGGGAGAAAACCGCCCTTGCCCAGTTCATCACCGCCGGCCTTCCTCCGGAAGAGGTGGCGAAAATGGGCCCCCTCCCCACCGGGCACGGACTTCTGGGTTCGGTGATCCGTGAGGGAAAGACGATCCGCTTGGCCGCTGCGCCCAGCGACAGTCGCGCCGCCGGGGTCCCCGAGGGCCATCCCATCCCCACTTCCTTCCTGGGGGTGCCGGTCCGGGTGAGGGGCGAGGCTATCGGCAATCTGTACCTCATCAATAAAGCCGAGGGGCAGCCCTTCACGGAGCAGGACGAGACCATCGTGAAGATGCTGGCGGCCCAAGCTGCGGTGGCCATCGAGAATGCCCGGCTTTTCGCGGATAGCGAGCGGCTCCTGGCCGAGCTGGAGGCCGCCCACCGGGCCCGAAACCGACTTCACGCCTACGTGAACCACGACCTCCGGAACGCACTTCACGGAGTGTCTCTATGGGCGGAGCGGCTGGAACAGGTCGCCTCAGGGCCTCCCGGCACCTTCGACCAAAAGGAGGCGGCAGAGATCGCCCGGAAGATTCTCCGCGGAGGAAGTCACGCCCTCCGCCTGGTCAGGGACGTCCTGGATCTGGCCAGGCTGGAAGAGGGGCGACTTCAGACCTGGCCCCGCAGGGTGGTCATCTCCGACCTGGTGGAAGCCGCCATGGACGCCATCGCTCCCGAGGCGGAACGCCGGAAGGTGGAGTTGGTTTTCCAGAGTCCCCAGGAGCGTGTGGAGCTGGTGGCCGATCCCGACCGCGTCCTCCAGATCACCCTGAACCTCCTTAGCAATGCGGTGAAGTTCTCTCCCTCCGGAGGCAAGGTTTCCATGGGGGCCGGAACCGGAGACGGGAAGGCGACCCCGGCCATGAAACCCGAGGGTGGGTGGGTGTCCATCTGGGTCGAGGACCAGGGGCCAGGGATCGCATCGGAAGACCTGGAGCGCGCTTGGGGGGCCTTTCAGCAGGTGAACCCGAAGGACGGAGATCGGGGGACCGGCATCGGCCTGGCCCTGTCTCGGCAAATGGCCGAGCACATGGGGGGTGCCCTCACCGTGGAAACGGACGTGGGAAAGGGTTCCCGCTTCACCCTCTGGATGCCGGTCGGCATGGAGCGCGAAGAACGGAATGGGTGGATCGGGTAGGCCGAGCCTCCCCGAGTTTCAGCTTTCCCCCTCTAGTCCTGCAGAATCTGATGGTCTGCCAGCAGGCCGTCTTCCCGATACTTCTTCAACTTCCTGTAGAGTGTCCGCCGGTTGATCCCCAGGATCTGAGCGGCCTCACCCTGGTGCCAGTGGGTCTCCTCCAGGCATTCCAGGATGTACTCCCTCTCCAGCCTCTCCAGGTCCCAACGCTCGGCCCGGGACCGGGTAAGGGTATCGCGTTCCGGACGCCGGCCCAGGGCCTGGGGGGGATCGAAGGGGATCGACTTGGCCCCAGCGTGCATGATGACAGCCCGTTCGATGAAATTCTCCAGCTCCCTGACGTTCCCTGGCCAATCGTAGGCCATCATCCGGGAGAGGGTTTCGGGCGGAATCTCTGGGGGTTCCACCCCATTTTCTTCGGCAAACCGAAGACGGAAGAAGTTCGCCAGGACGGGGATGTCCTCCCGTCGGCTGCGGAGGTCCGGGACATCGATGGGGAAGACGTTCAGGCGGTAGAAAAGGTCCTCCCGAAAACCTTCCTGGTCCACCAACTCCGCCAGATTCCGGTTGGTGGCGGCCAGTAGCCGGAAGTCCACTGTGATCTGCTCCCGGCCCCCTACCCTTTTCACCTTCCTGTCCTGAAGAACCCGCAGGAGCTTCACCTGGATGGCCGCCGAGACGGTGCTGATCTCATCCAGGAACAGAGTCCCGCCCCCGGCTTCCTCGAAGAGGCCGCGTTTGCTTTGGATGGCCCCGGTGAACGATCCCTTCATGTGGCCGAAGAGCTCGGATTCCAGAAGCGTCTCCGGAAGGGCCGAACAGTTGATGGCCACGAATGGGCGCCGGGCCCGGTCCGACAGATCGTGGATGCCCCTGGCCACCAGCTCCTTCCCTGTGCCCGTCTCCCCCGTGATGAGGACCGTGGCCCTGGTGGGAGCGACCCGCTCCATGAGGTCGAAGAGGCGCTGCATGGGAGCCGACCGGCCCACCATCTTGGAGCCGGGGCCCTGCTCGCCGGCCCGCCGCCGAAGTTGAGCGACTTCCCTCCGGAGATCCGCTTCCTCCCTGGCCCGTTTCAGGGTCAGGAGAAGCTCCTCGGTCCGGAAGGGCTTGTTGATGTAGTCGTAGGCCCCCAACCGCATGGCCTCCACTGCCGTGTCCACGGTTCCAAAAGCTGTCATCACGATGAACTGAGCGTCGGTTTGGGTCGCCGGGGCGGCCGACAGTAGGTTCAGCCCGTGCATTCCCGGGAGGTTGAGGTCCAGGAGCACCAGATCATAGAGCTGGCTGTCCAGGGCCTTGAGCCCCTCCTCCCCCGTCTCCACCGCGTCCACCCGGTAACCCTCCTCCGTCAGAACCTTCATGAGGATATCCCGGACGATCTCTTCGTCCTCTACCACCAGGACCCGGGGATTTACATCGGCTTGGGCCGTTTCTTCAGTCATCAGTCGCTTTTTCCAGGAAAACGGTAAAAGTGGCGCCACCCAGCTCGTTGGGAGACTTCACCCGGATCCCGCCCCGCTGTTCCACCAGGATCTGCCGGGTGAGGAATAGCCCCATCCCCGTGCCGCCCGTGGTGGATATGAAGGGAAGGAAGACTCGGGACGCGTCTTCCGCCGCGATTCCGGGCCCCGAGTCCTCCACGTGGAGGTACACCCGTTCGGCGTTGGTCTCGGAGCGGATGCGGACCAGACGCTTCCCGGTCCAGCCCTGAAGAGCCGTCCGGGCATTCAGAAGCAGGTTCACCAAGGCCTGAAGGAGATGGTTCCGATCGGCTAGGGCCCGAACCGGCCCGGCACCCAGAGCCCACGAACAGTCGATATCCCGGGCGTGAAAAGAACTCTCCATGAGCTCGCAGGCCGAACCGGCGATCTCGTTCAGATCCACGGTCTCCAAGCGGGGGCGGCCGGGATCCGCCAAGGCGATAAGCTGCCGGGTAAGTCGAGTGATTCGTTCGGTCTGATTCAGGACCTGCCGGAGGATCTCCTTCGACTCCTCTTGCCCGGGGCCACACCCATCGAGAAGATGGTCCACCGCAACCTGAATCGAGGTATTGGGTCCGCCTATCTCCTGAGCAACCGTGGCGGCAAGCTGACCCACGGCTGCCATCTGCTCAGCCTCTACCATCCCACGGAGCCACTCGGGGTCCAGCTCCCGCATGGGCAGATAGACGCCCCACAACCCCTCCGCAAGCTCCCTTATTTCCGCACCCGGCGCCGCCTTGGGCCGGTTGGCCTGCACGGCGGGTTGCAGCTGGGCGGGGAGATCCCAGATGGTCCTGGGGCTCTCGGCCCCCATAAGGGCCAGAGCTTCCTGGGCCGGGGGGTTCACGTAGACGATCCGCTGCTCAGCATCCAGAAGGATGACGGCTCGGACCTCCTGGTCCAAGGGGCAAGCGGGGGCCGGCGCGGCAGCTCCGACCTTTCCTTCACGTCTCGACATCTCAGTCCTCGACAAACGCCCTCAACAAATCGAAGGTGGTCACGATTCCCTTCAGTTGGTCGTCTTCCACGACCAGGGCCCTGTGGATCCTCCCCCGGAGGAGGAACTTCGCCACCTCCTCCACCGTGTCCTTCGGTTTTACCGTGAACACGGCCGGAGTCATGATGTCCGAGACCGTGAACCCATCGAACACACCCTCGGGAAGGGCCTCGGTCTGGCTCTCGGTGGGAAAACGCCAGTCCGGGGAAACCATGAAAAATGGCGCCGCCGAATCGACTTCATACTCTTCGTCCGGGAGGACCAACGGCTCCCAGACCATATCCCCTGAGCTGATCTCTTTCTCCCCTGCTCCCAAGCGGACGACATCGGTCGTGGAAACCACCCCTACGACTTCCCCATCCCCGGTCACCACAGGAACCCCGCTGATCTGAGAGCTCACCAGACATTTCAGAAGCTCCCTGACGGTGGAGTCCGGTGTCACCGTGACCACCTCGCGCCGCATGACGTCTTCCACATTCCGACCCATCATACCCTCCCCCGGTTTTTGGATGATGCTATAGACCTCCTATAACGAGATCCATGCCGCCAGCGGTTATGGACCGCAGCGGGTGCCTCATCTGCTATAAGTGGTGATTCAGCAGGAATTTAACCGGAGATTAGGGATTTCGGACCTGGGGACCCGACAAACACCGGTTGGGTCGTATTGTCACATTGTCGGAATCGCAAGGGCGGAATGGCCCGTTCGGGGCCAGATGTCCCAAAATGGCACGAAACACCGCTGGGGACCGATCAGTCCGGTCCCGCTCCACCCCCGTACCTCTTCATCACGTACTCCTCGAGGATCACCTTGAATTCCTCGACCAGCCCTTCTCCCTTCAGGGTGGTTAAGTGCTCTCCGTCCACATATACCGGCGCTTTCGGCTCCTCGAAGGTACCCGGGAGGGAGATCCCGATGTTGGCGTGCTTGGACTCACCGGGCCCGTTCACCACGCACCCCATGACCGCCACATCCAGCTCCTCGACACCTGGGTAGGCCTCCATCCAAAAGGGCATCTGTTCCCGAATGAACCCTTGGATCGCCTGGGCCATCTCCTGAAAGAAGGTGCTGGTCGTGCGGCCACACCCAGGGCAGGCCGTTACCTGGGGCTCAAAGCTCCTCAGGCCCAAGGATTGGAGGATTTGCTGGGCCACCCGGACCTCCTCGGTCCGGTCCCCGCCGGGCTCGGGGGTGAGGGAAACACGGATGGTGTCGCCGATTCCCTCCAGGAGCAGGGGTGCCAGACCGGCAGTGGAGGCCACGATCCCCTTGGAGCCCATCCCCGCTTCAGTGAGCCCAAGGTGGAAGGGATAGTCGCTCAGTGGAGCCATTTGCCGGTACACGGCCACCAGCTCCTGAACCTTGGAGACCTTCCCCGAAAGGATGATTTGCTCATGGGGGAGCCCCGACTCCTCGGCGAGGGCCGCCGAGCGCATGGCGCTTTCCACCATGGCGTCCCTGACAACCGCCCCGGCTTCCTTCGGCTTCGCCCGGGCGGCGTTCTCATCCATGAGATCGGTGAGGAGACGTTGGTCCAGGGACCCCCAGTTCACCCCAATCCGGACCGGCTTCTCGTTCTCCACAGCCACCCGAATGATGGCCTGGAAATTCTCGTCCCGCCGGGTGGAGCCCACGTTCCCGGGATTGATCCGGTACTTGGAGAGGGCCCTGGCGGTCTCGGGATACTGGGTGAGAAGGATGTGCCCGTTGTAATGGAAGTCGCCGATGATGGGCGTCTCGATACCCTGGTCCACCAGTCGGGCAACGATTTCGGGAACGGCCTTCGCCGCATCCTCGTTGTTCACCGTGACCCGCACCAACTCGCTTCCAGCCGTTGCCAGGGCGGCAACCTGTGCAACCGTCCCCGCCACATCGGCCGTGTCGGTGTTGGTCATGGACTGAACCACCACCGGGTTCACCCCTCCGACACGAACCCCGCCGACGTTGACCTCGGCTGTCTCCCGACGGTTCACCATGGTCCTATTCGCCTTCCCCTTCGCTTTCCCCTTCGCCTGCCCCTTCGCCTGCCCCTTCGCCTGCCCCTTCGCCTTCCTCACCCTCAAGTTTCTCGAGGAGGTGGAGGAGGCCCAGCGTCGGATCCGTAAGACGAACCGGGTGCAGAACATCGCGGAACTTCTTTAGATGACCCATCACGAACGCCGCCACCTGCTTAAGGGGGATCACCGTGTAACCTTCCCCCTGCTGCTCCTCCCCATCCCCGAAAGCGACAAGCCTGACCCGGGAGGGTACCGCGACGCCCCCATCTCGAACCCAGGTCTGCCCGGACTTCTTGAGCTCCTCCACCGCCCGGTCAAGCCGGTCGGGGGGACAAAAACCGAAGCGGACCAATGCCATGTAAAGGGTATCTTCCGACCTCATATGGGGGTTCAGCCGAGGCCGACCGGCCTTCACCTCTCCGATGATCAGATCCATGGCGTCGGAAGGAATATCCAACTTCGGATCGGGAGGGAAATGAAGGTCATCGATGGGTCCGGGTCGACCCTGGGCGACAATATGGGAAGCCCTTGGAAACCGGAGGGCCAGAATGTCGATATCGGTGACTTCGAAGAACAGCCCGTCACTTCCCTTCTTGATGACAGGGAGCTCGGTTGACGTGAAATAGCCGTTCAGCTTCAGATAGGTTCTGACCAACGAGACCGCTGGATTCAAGGCTCGCCTCCTTTCGGGCGCCATGGGTCTACAGGTACAATATCGTAGCAGGGACTCGGCCGGAACCCCGGTTGTCCCATGGGATTTCCCCGTTACGCAGATGCTTTCCAGGAGGATTGACCCATGCCCGACCTGAAGATCACCGTAGCTCCGAACGGACCCCTGAAAGTAGAGGGTGACCTGAAGCTGGTGGATCACGAGGGAAACGAGCTTCCCGCCAAGGAAGGGATGCCCGTCTTCCTGTGTCGATGCGGCGCCTCCCAGAACAAACCTTTCTGCGACGGGTCCCACAATCGGATCGACTTCCAGGCGGGGTAGGTTATGTCGGAGCCCATAAGAAGCTGGCGGGAGCTCCTGGATCGATATGAGGAGTTCAAGGAAGGTCAGTGGTGTTTTCGGGGGGACCGGTGCACTGCCGGAGCCCTCAAGACCAGCCTCGAGAGGGCGGCGGTGGACCGATGGGGGCGGGATTGGTCCGAGCTACCCGAAATCGAAGAGGGGCTCATTCGTCGTTTCCGTCGGGAGGCCCACCTGTTTCTCCCATCCGAGCCGGGTGAGGGGGACCGGATCGGTTGGCTCTCCCTCATGCGACATCATGGCGCCCCAACGCGCCTTCTGGATTGGAGCTTCTCCTTTTTCGTCGCGGTTCACTTCGCCATCGAACGTGCGGAGCCTGACAGGCCGTCCTCTATTTTCGCCATGAATCTTGCGGGGGTTCGAGATAGGGTCGACCAACTCGAACATCTTCGTCCCTTCCTGCTTCGGGACCCGAATGCCAAGGGAGAGGACACGGTGGCGGCCATTCTCGACCATTCGCCGAGACATCCTTTGATATTCCCTCTCAACCCTTGGCGAATGAACCGACGCCTAATATTACAACAAAGCATATTCCTGGTCCCAGGCGATATTACCAAATCGTTTATGGATAACCTCCGGGCGGTGGATGAACCCGAGAATCTCCTCACCGCCTTCCCATTATCCAATGACCGAGCTTTCCTCCAGGAGGCCACACGGGAACTCCTGTCGATGAACATGAGCTCTGCCACCCTCTTCCCGGGCCTGGACGGGTTCGCGCAGAACCTTACTTCCTTGATCCCCTTCCCCTACCTGCGGGCGGTCGATTCGGAAATGGGGCAGGAATAAATAGGTTCACAAATTCCCTTCAAATCTCCGAGACAAGACCTGTTCCCGCCGATTTTCGCCGCTCTGAAAGGCTCTCAGGGCCATCCTTGTTCGGCGCGACGCCATCCCGATACCACCTCCCGGCCGCCAAAACCAATTCCTGACCGCCAAACGTTTCCGTTCCACCTCTTAGATCTCCCACTCCCTCCCTCAATCGTCGGCAGTCGTACGGCCCTGCCATGTCCCGGGAATGCGAGCTTTCCCGGGGTAAACGGAGATATTCTGTTCACTTGTTGCGTGAATGAAACAAATGTCCTTACATTCGTGCCGTTGTACCAAATGTTCTTGTCATGCGTGGTTTTCGAGGGGGAACCCACGCATGTAGGCATTGGGAGACGATCGTGACGCCCACAAACCCTACCATACCAGAGGCTAAACGCTTGGAGTACCTGCGTTTAA
>JBDRDQ010000175.1:0-21686 GCA_043820695.1 Gemmatimonadota bacterium
GGCCGAGGTGGGTGAGGGTGCCGGGGTGATGTTCGAGCTGGGGTCGGGTGGCACCGCAGAGCTCCTTCGCCTGGCGGGATGGACCACGCTGACCGGCGTGAACCTCATGCTCTTCAGTCTTCTCCATAACCCCTGCTCAACCACTCTGTATACGATCTATCAGGAGACGAAGAGCTGGCGTTGGACGGCTCTGTCCGGTCTCTTTCCCCTGGCCCTCGGCTTCACCGTCACTTTTCTCGTGGCCCAAGTCTGGAGACTGATCGTCTGACCCGGGACACCGGTGGATCAGGAGATGGAGGAGATCCATGTCGCCCATCGAAAGGGAGACCAAGCTGGTCCTCTCACCCGAGGACTATCGAAGAATACTGGAGGGGGGCCGAGTCCTGGAGTGCACAGATCAACTCAACATCTACCTCCACGATCCGGACCGCCTCGATGAAGAGGTGGGGTACTTCCGGGTGCGGCTCGAGTCGGGGCGGGCCCCGGTGGCGACCCTAAAAGTCCCTATCGGTTGGAAAGGCGAGATGAGGGAGATGGTGGAGGTGGAGCGCCCTCTTTCGGAATTGGGGCCGGCCCTTTTCCCGAGGCCTCGCCGTTGGGTGATGGTGGATACCGGCGTGCCCGAGGGATTCACGGAGCATTTCCGGGCCCTGGGCATCAAACGCCTCCGTCGTCTCGGATGGATGAGGAACCATCGGACCGTTATCGAACTGGGTGAGCTGGGCAGGGTGGAGTTGGATCGGACGGTGCTTCCCGACGGCCGGGTCCACCATGAGGTGGAGATCGAGAACCCCTCTGAAAAGGCGCACCAGGCCCTGGTAGAGCGGGTGAGAACCCTGGCCCCAGCGGCCCGCTTCACGCGGGTGGGGAAATTCGCCCGGTTTCTTGCGGCGGTTGGGCTGGGTTAATCCCTCTCCGGGGTTTCGGGGTCGGCGCCAGGGCCCGGTCCGAAGAACTCCTTGAAACGCCTTCGGTTCCCAGAACCGGAAAACCGCTTGAGGTGCTGGTAGAAAGCTTCCCGTTCCAGGATCTGCTTCCCCTCGAGCTGCCCCATGAGCTGTCCCATGGCCAGGAGGGTGGCCGGAGGTCCGGAATCGGTGGCCATCATCTCTTCGGCGAAGCTCCGAAGTGCCTTTCCCTGCATCTGGAGGTCGTTGAAATCTCCGAGGTGGTCTTGAAGCCGCTTCAACTCCTTGATCAGCGGGTTCAGTGCCTCTTTGGGATAGATGCTCTGGAAGAATGTGATGAGATACCGAAGCTTCTTGCAGTCTATCCGGAGGCGATGCAGCGCTTCGGCTGAAGAATCCCGGCCAATCCTCTCACCGTTCTTGATGACTTTCTTGAATGCTTTCCAGATTCGCTCCGAGGCTACCTCTCGAATGGGGCGCCGAGCGTTGGGGAGCTCCGAGGCCGGCGCGTCCGTAACTTCCAGGAATGCCTGCCAGTTCTCCATAAGACGACTGAAGCGTTTGGACCGAAGGCACCTGCGGAGTCTCCCGTGTTCGACCTTCTTCCTATCCTGGAGGAACCGAACCAACGGCTTCAGATCGTCCCTGGCTTCCGGGTGAAGGGCTGCCTGGTACACCGGAATATTCAGAAGATACACGTCGATGTCCCTGGAGGGGCCGGTCTTGACTCCTAACCACTGGAATTCCTCCGAGAAGTGTTCCACGTCGGCCGTAGGAAAGAGGCCTTTGAGTTGGGAGAGGGCCGACCTTGTCCGTCGGACCGCGACCCGGAAGTCGTGCAGGAACTCCGAGTCCCAGTTTCTGGCGACTCCCTCTCGATTGGCCAGCATGGTTTGGAGCAGCGCGTGGTGGATTTGTCTCGCCCCGTCGGCGGCTGTGATCCGGGGGTCCAAGACTAGATTGAAGGAGGAAGAATAGCCACCTGGAGTCTGGCCAAGGGCATCCCGAACCACAGCGAGCTCGGTTCGACGGTCCCACTCGAGGCCAAACGTCTCCCGAATGAAGGAGGTGACCTTCTTTTCCTCCGCACCGTGGCCCTTGAGGGGGAGAGATTGGAGGCGAGGTTGAAGGGAGACTCTTTCTCTCCCGTTGAAGAGGAGCGCCTCCCCTTCCCGAAGGAGGAGGCGAACCACCGTTTCCCCCTCGTCGTTCAGGATGTCGACGAGGGTGCTCCTCCACTCAGCTTCCGCCTGCGGAAGGAGGCGACGGTGGTCGGCAATGGATCGGACGGCCTCCCATGGAGGGCTGAGGGGAAGGTCGGAGGCGAACCGGGGGATTCTCGGGACAATGGAATCGACACGACGCCCCTTCCGGGTCATCAGGCCAACCCGAGCCCGCCTTCCCGTTCGGGAGGTGGCCAGGGTCAGTCCAGCCCTGAGAAGTCGCGAGTCGAAGGTGTCCCTGTAGGTCAGGAGCTCCCTGGACTCCTCCCGGACGCCCATGGAAACAACCTCACCCAAACTCAGGAGAAGATCCTTCGGCGCAAGCCCGGGATCCAGAACAAGAACGGACACGTTGCCCGTCACTCCTCTCGCGAAAGCTGAAGAGGCGGAAATCTCGTGCACGGACTCTGAGTAAACAGTAGTTTATAATATGTAGGAAGGTGGTGTCTTTTTCCCATACTATTTTTCCCTCTCCGATCCCGTGCCCTGGAGCAGGCCGGAGAACCACCCCCTGACGAGTTTGGAAACCGCCTCTACCTTCGGTGAGATAGCGCATGTTCGAAACAGCGGAACTAGGGCAGAAGGTCTCCAAGCGTGAGTACAAAGAGCGGGAGATTCTTCTCCGGAAAGATCTCCTGGATGCCCAGTTTCGCCTCAAGAATGCAGGCTTTCCGGTCATCGTTCTATTCCACGGCGTGGATGGAGCTGGGAAGGGAGAGACGGTCAACACCCTTCATGAGTGGATGGATACTCGTCTCATAACTACCCGAGCCTATGACACGCCCACCACCGAGGAAGCCCAACGCCCGCCCTACTGGCGTTACTGGCGGGATCTTCCCCCGGCCGGTCGGACAGGGATCTTCCTGAAGGCCTGGTATTCCGATCCTTTTCTCAAACGGGTATACGGCGAGGTCACCCAGGACGAGTTCGATCATGCCCTTTCGAGGATCATGGCTTTCGAGCGGACTCTGGCAGTCGCTGGAGCCGTGATCCTCAAGTTTTGGTTGCATCTGGGAAAGAGTCAGCAGAAGAAGGCCTTCAGAGCGCTGGAATCGGACCCCGCCCAGGCATGGAGGGTGACGAAGAGGGATTGGGATCACTGGAAGCGTTACGAGGACTTCGCTCCTGCCGCCGAGCACCTGATTATGCGGACGAGCACCGGGTCCGCTCCATGGGAGATCGTGGAGGGTTCCGACGCCCGTTTCCGCAGCCTGGAGGTCGGTGAAGTCCTGTTGAAGGGGATCCGAAGGGGGTTGGAGGAGGAGAAACGGCGGCTTCAGGAAAAGCCCCAGGGTCAGGGTAGGAACCAGGAGGGCGGAAAGGTCGCCGGGGAGCGGGAAATCTTGGAGGGGCCGGAAAGCGTCGATCGCCGAGACGAACGCGGGCCTCGCGAAGCCTCAAACTCCGTCTCGTCATCTGCCGCAACGATCCTTTCGACGCTGGATATGAGCAAACGGCTGGGGAAGAAAGAGTATGGGGATGAGCTGAACCGCCTCCACGGAAGGCTTTACGACCTTCGCCGGACGGCCAGAAAAGAGGAGATTTCCATGATCCTCCTCTTCGAGGGATGGGATGCTGCGGGGAAAGGTGGGGCCATCCGCCGAGTGGTTCGGGCTCTGGATGCCCGCTTCTATGAAGTGATAGCGGTGGCGGCTCCCACCGAGGAGGAGCGGGCCCATCACTACCTGTGGCGGTTTTGGAGGCATGTTCCCCGGGCGGGCCGTGTTGCGATCTTCGATCGTAGTTGGTATGGGCGAGTCCTTGTTGAGCGGATCGAGAGGTTTGCCGAAGAACGGGAGTGGATGCGGGCCTATGCCGAGATCAACGAGTTCGAATCCGAACTCGTGGGTCACGGCATCGTGTTGAAGAAGTTTTGGATCCACATCACCCCCGAGGAGCAGAAGCTCCGGTTCGAGGCTCGGGGGGAGGACCCCCTGAAGTCCTGGAAGCTCACCGAGGAGGATTGGAGAAACAGGGATCGGTTGGCCGCGTATGAGCGGGCGGTGAACGATATGGTCGAACGGACGAGCACGCAGATGGCATCCTGGACCCTGGTGGAAGGGAACGACAAGCGGCATGCGCGGGTCAGGGTCCTGGAGGAGGTCTGCGCGGCCCTGGAAAGAGCTATGTGAGGAAAGAATGGGTAGAAAGTACAAAGTACCTGCTCCAAAGAAAGGGCCCCGTCAGGCACTCCGGGAAGACTATGGTTCAAAGGAGCCTTCGCCGGGGTTTCCCTCCGGGGATACTCTCTCCGGGGATGCTCTCTCCGGGGGCCAGGCTGGGGCGATGCGGGACTCAGCCAAAGGGAAGGGCGCCCGGACCCCTCCTGATCCTACACCCCTCCCCCTGCCGAATCACGATGGTGCCTTCGACCTTCTGGCTCCGGAGTGTTATCTGAACCGGGAACTCACCTGGCTGAACTTCAACTACAGGGTCCTTCACGAAGCTCAAGACTCAAGAACGCCCCTCCTCGAGCGGGTGAAGTTTCTCTCCATCGTCGGGTCGAACCTCGACGAGTTCTTCATGAAGAGGATCGGCGGTCTGAAGCAACAACTGGGTGCGGGAATGAGCTTCCTTACCGTGGATCGGAGAACCCCCCGGGAGCAGATCGACGAAAGCTATGCGATTGTCCGGGACCTCGAGGGTCTCCATCACGAAGCCTTCCAAGAAGTCATTCAGTTGCTGAAGCAGAGGGGGATCCTGGTAGCGACATATGACGACCTAACGAAGGCGGAAAGAGATGAGCTGAGAAGGGAATACCTGGAAAACATCTACCCTCTCGTGACTCCCCAGGGGACGGATCCGGCCCACCCTTTCCCCTTTATCTCAAACCTATCCCTCAACCTTCTGATCCGGATTCGACACGAGGTTGACGTCTCTCCCTTTCTGGCCCGGGTGAAGGTGCCAGTGGGCGCAGGAACTCCCCGATTCCTCTGGCTTCGGGACAGGCGGGTGGCCGTGCCACTCGAGCTGGTCATGAAGGAGAACCTGGATCTCCTCTTTCCGGGGATGGAAGTCGAGACCTGCGAACTCTTCCGGGTGACCAGAAACGCCAACGCAGAACTGGACGAGGAGACTGCCGACGACCTCCTGTCGGTCATTGAAACCGAGCTCAGAGAGCGTCGGTTCGCACCCATCGTTCGGTTGGAGGTCCAGAAGAGCATGGATCCGGCTCACCGGGGCATGTTGGCGTCCGAACTTGGTTTGAATGAAGAGGCTGACGTTTTCGAGAAGGAGGGCTTGCTTTCTCCCCGGGATCTGATGGAGGTCGCGGAGTTGGACGTACCCGAGCTCCGGGACCCCCCCCACTCCCCGGTGGACAACTCCGAGCTGTCCCTGGCCGCGGATCGCTCCATCTTCCACGTCATCCGGGAGCTGGGGAGCATCCTGGTGCAGCATCCCTACGAGTCTTTCAAAACCTCCGTGGAACGGTTCCTCATGGAGGCGGCTCGGGATCCCAAGGTGCGGGCCATCAAGATGACCTTCTACCGGACTTCGGAGGATACCAAGGCCCTCGATTACCTGGTCGAGGCTGCGAGAAACGGCAAACAGGTGGCGGTGGTCATGGAGCTGAAGGCGCGCTTCGATGAGGAAGCGAACATTCGTTGGGCAAACCGCCTCAGCGAGGCCGGTGTCCACGTGACCTACGGTGTAGTGGGCCTGAAAACCCACTGCAAGGTGATTCTGGTCGTACGCCAGGACTACAACGGGATCCGGCGGTATGCCCATGTCGGTACCGGAAACTATCACGCCGTTACGGCCCGCTTCTATTCGGACCTGGGGCTTTTCACCAGCGATCCCGGCATTGGCCACGACCTTACCGAACTGTTCAACTACCTCACCACGGGCTTCATACCAAAGCGGGACTATCGCAAGATCCTCAAGGCCCCCAAGACCATGAGAAAGGCCCTTCTCGATCGAATCGAGGCAGCCGTTGAAGCTCACGACCCCAAAAACCCGAGTCTTCTCCAATTCAAGATGAACGCACTGGAGGAGCCTCGGGTCGTGAGGGCCCTGTATGAGGCGTCGCAGGCTGGTGTGAAGGTGGACCTCATCATCCGTGACAGCTGCCGACTTCGGCCAGGGATTCCGGGCCTCTCGGAGAACGTCCGGGTGGTCTCCATCGTGGGACGGTTCCTCGAACACTCCCGGGTTTTCTATTTCCGAATCGGGGATCGGGAGGAGTATTTTATCGGGTCTGCGGATGCCATGAGGCGAAATCTTTCCAGCCGCATCGAGATCCTGGCCCCGGTGGAGGATGCCAATCTCCGGGAGCGCCTGAGATTCTTCCTGGATACCCAGCTCGGCGACCGGCGATCGGCCTGGGAGATGCGGCCCGATGGAAGTTATGCCCAGCTGCAACCCGGTTTGGGCGATGAGGCGAGGGGGACCCACGAGGAACTGATCCGTTGGACCGAACGGAGGCACCGGCAGACAACCAAGGTATGGAAGAGGAAGCCGAGGGTGCTGGGGACCCGCGACGGCTCCCGGAAGATGTGATCCTCCCCAGAACGACCTGGCCCCGGTCCCGGGCGGAAGACTCCGGGGGAGGGGCCTCCCTACATCCGGAGGCAGGGTGACCGACGGGTCCGAACTCCAGATCTTTCCGCTATTCATGGGCCTTTTCGGGGGCCTGGCCCTCTTCTTATACGGCCTCGAACTCCTTTCCGACGCCCTGAAATCGGTGGCCGGGGGCCGGATGAAGGACATCCTCGCCCGCCTCACCACCAATCGTTTCACTGCGGTCCTGACCGGTGCGTTCGTCACCGCAGTGGTTCAATCATCTTCGGTTACCACGGTTCTGGTTGTGGGTTTTGTCACGGCGAACCTCATGACGGTGGCTCAGTCCATCGGGATCATCATGGGGGCGAACATCGGCACCACTTTCACTACCCAGATCATCGCCTTCAACGTAGCCAAGTACTCACTTCTGTTAGTGATCCTCGGGTTCACCGTCTTCTTCCTGGGCCGGAGGGAGAGGACGAGGAAGCAGGGGCTGGCGGTCTTGGGCTTGGGGTTGGTCTTCTTCGGAATGGGGATCATGGGGGACGCTATGGCTCCCCTTCGGGGCTATCCTCCTTTCGTGGCCGCCATGGCCCACCTCGGGTCTCTCGGTCTGGGGATCTTCGTGGGAGCCCTGTTCACGGCCCTGATCCAATCCTCGGCCGCCACTACGGGTGTGGTGATCGTCCTTTCGTCTCAGGGGCTTCTAAGTCTTCCGGCGGGAATCGCCCTGGTGCTAGGGGCGAACATCGGTACGTGTATCACGGCTTTGCTGGCCGCCCTGGGCAAACCAAGGGAGGCGGTGAGAGCCGCTACGGTCCACATCCTTTTCAACGTGGTCGGGGTCCTCATCTGGTTGAAGTTCATAGGTCAATTGGCGGATCTCGTGGTTTGGATGACCCCGGAAGCCTCTGCCCTTCACGGCTTGGAGAAAGTGGCCGCGGAGACCCCCCGGCAGATTGCCAACGCCCATACGGTTTTCAACGTGGTCAATACGCTCCTTTTCCTTCCCTTCGTTGGGCTTCTGGCAAAAGGTGCTGAGTTCCTGGTGCCGGACCGACCTTTATCGGATGAGGACGTCATCCAGCCCAAATACCTCGACGCGGAGCTCATTCGGACCCCCTCCCTGGCAGTGGACCGCGCCCGGTTGGAGGTTCTCCACATGGGAGAACGGGTCAGGACCATGATTACCCATATCCTGCCTGCGGTCATTGACGGTGAGATCGAGGATCTGCTCGAGGTCAAGGCCATGGACGAAGGAGTAGATCTTCTCCATGGCCGAATTGTCACCTACCTGGGTCGCCTGAGCCAGGAAAAGCTGTCCGAGACGGTGTCAGGGGAACTGCTGAGCATCATGGAAGCTGCCAATGACCTGGAGGCGGTCGGGGACATCATCGAAACGAACTTGGTCGTCCAAGGCCTTCAGCGCCTGGACGAGGGTGTGGTCATCAGCCGGGTCACCCAGGACGTCCTCAAGGATTTCCAGAAGACGACCCTCAGAGGGTTCGATCTGGCCCTCCAGGCTGTGAGCCAGCGGAGTCGGGAGGCAGCCGAGGCGGTGGTGGGGATGAAGGGGGAGGTGAACCAGATGGCGGATATGGCCTCCCTCCATGAGGTGCGCCGTCTGGTTGCGGATGAGCCGCGCCGTCTGGAAACCTACACCCTGGAAGTGGACATTCTGAAGAACCTCAAGAGGATCTATTACTACTCGAAGAGAATGGCCCGGGGGGTATTGGCGGCAACGGAGCTCCGGCAATGAGACTCGATGGAGTTCCGGTTTCCATGAATCCTGGGCGTATTCCTAAGACTGCCGGCGCCTCTTCCCCCTCCGAGGCTCGTCTCCCCCCCGGACTGCCTGTTCCAATTGCCCGAGCATGGTCTTGGCTCCGGCCCGGCTGCCGCCGAAGAGCCCGTCTCCGGTTCCGTCTCCCCTGGAAAGGGCGCCATGGAGGTTGAGCCAAAGGTCGATGCGCTCGCCGAGCTTGATGACCTTATAGAAGAGCCTTTTTCGGGTTCCTCCGAAGAAGAGGTCCACGACCACTGCGACCAGGGAGAGTTGAATCATCACCAGGTCCTTGAAACCGTCCGCCCAGAGTTTAAGCTGAAAGATGAAGAAATCTCGAAGGAGTACCGATCTGCTGGCCTGCATTTTGAGTTTCCGCTCCGTTCCCAAGGACCTTTACCTACGTCAACAAGGCATACGAAGGATGGGGGTGGCTTGATTCAATGGGGAACCGTCATGACGAGTTGATGGCGATCGAGACCCGTCGGAACCATAATTGTTCTGACCCCCTTTTTCGGGTACGAGAATGATCGATTCATTTGAAAGGCCGTCTCCTCCTGAGACGATTCGGGAGCTGGACCCTGCGTTGTGGAATCCACCGGAGATCCTGGGGGATGTCGAGTTAGTCCGACTGATCCCACTCCGGGCGCTCTGGCTTTCCTTTGCTGCCCTTTTTGTTCCTGTTTCCGCAGCCGTGTCTTTTCCCGAGTGGGCCGGCGCCGACACCGGTCTTCTCATCTGGCTTACCGCTCTGATTCCAGCTTTTCTCCTGACCTACTACAGGGGGTGGCAGGGTGCCTCCCTGGCGCTTGCTATGGGCATGGCCGCCCTTGCCCTGACCCAGGTGGCTCTTCTCCTCGCTGGGATCGAGGTGGGCAACTGGTCTCTGCTGAGTGGGATCGTCTTCGTTTACCTGGCCACGAGCCTGGGGATCGGATGGGTCACCGAACTCCTTCATGTGGAGCGACGCCGGGCGGAACGCTTGGCCCTCATGGATCCCCTCACCGGAATGCCGAACCGGCGACACTCGGTGGTTTTCGTGGAGGCTGCGTTCGCGGCGGCGAAACGGGGAATCCCTTTTACCGTGGTCCTGTTCGACGTCGACGAATTCAAGGCCTACAACGACTCCCGGGGCCACTTGGCCGGGGACGAGGCCCTGAAGAAGGTCGCTGAAGTCTTGATTGGGTCGACCAGAAAGATGAACCTGACTGCCCGGTGGGGAGGGGAAGAGTTCCTGAGCATGCTCTCCGACACGCCCCTGGAGGGTGGCCGGATCTTCGCCGAGCGTGTTCTATCGGACATTCACCAGGCCTTTCCGGACGGGTCCGTCACTATGAGTGCTGGCGTCGCCCGCTTCACCGACGCCATGGATACCCCAACCCGGCTTCTGGCTGCGGCGGACCAGGCCATGTATTTGGCGAAGGCTTCCGGGGGTGATTGCGTGCGGGTCGCCACAGAGCCACTCCGGAGCAAGAAGGCGGTCTGACCGTCATGGTGTCGAAGCAGAGTTCGGATCGAGGTCCCGAGGAAACCCCGAGTCGGGTATTGGCGGATGGTAAGGGTGGGTTCGGAGTCCGGGACCTCCTGGCGGGGCTCGGAGTTGCGTTGGTCCTCATCCCCCAATCACTGGCCTATGCGGAGCTGGCGGGACTCCCAGCCTATCGGGGCCTCTACGCGGCAGCCATTGCACCGATAGCCGCCGCCTTCTTTGCCTCCTCCCCCTGGCTCCAAACTGGACCTGTAGCCCTCACCTCCCTCCTGACCCTTGGCGCACTTCTCCCCCTGGCCGCAGCAGGTTCACAGGAGTTCGTTGCTTTAGCGGGCCTTTTGGCCCTGGTGGTCGGCGGGGTGAGGTTACTGGTCGGCCTTTTTCGACTGGGCTGGGTGGCCTATCTCCTCTCCCAACCGGTCCTCATAGGCTTCACCTCTGCGGCAGCGATCCTGATCATCGGCTCCCAGGTCCCGGGAGCTCTCGGTGTCGATCCGGATTTGGATGGGGTGGGCAAAGAGGCGTTGTGGGCCCTTTTTCACCCAGGTGCCTGGGAACCATCGGCCGTGGTCCTGAGCGTAGGCACCGCCCTTCTCATGTTCGGCAGCCGTCGGATACACCCCGCCGTCCCGGGCGTGCTTCTGGCCTCTCTCCTGGGTTTGGGATTCTCAGTCGTAACGGGGTACACGGGGCCCAAAGTGGGTGAGGTCCCGGTGGGCGTTTCCTTCATCTCCGCTTCCATCCCCTGGTCCCATCTTCCCAGCCTGGTCCTTCCCGGAGTTGTAATTGCCCTGGTGGGTTTCGCTGAGGCTGCGTCGGTTTCCCTGACCTACGCCACCAAGGAAAGAGTGCCCTGGGACCCCGACCGGGAATTCGTGAGTCAGGGGGTGGCCAATCTTGCATCGGGTATCGCCGGAGGTTTCCCGGTTGGAGGTTCCTTTTCCAGAACCAGCCTGAATCACCTTGCGGGAGGTCGGACACGCTGGTCCGGGTTCGTCGCCGGGGTGGTCGTCCTTCTCTTCCTGCCATTCTCTTATGTTTTGGCCCCCCTCCCCAAGGCTGTCCTTGCCGCGGTGGTCATCTCGGCGGTCTCGAAGTTGATTCGTCTTCGGCCCTTGGTTGATCTCTGGAAGTTGGTCCGGCTCCAGGCTTTCATTGGATGGGTGGCTTTCGGGACGACTCTTGCCCTTGCCCCCCACATTGAAGACGCGGTGATTCTGTCCGTGGCACTGGCCATCGGTGTACACCTCTGGCGTGAGCTGACCCCCGGACACTCGGTCAGGCACGAAGGGGATGCCCTCCACCTTCAGCTTCGGGGGGTCCTCTGGTTCGGGTCGGCTCCAATCCTGGAGAAGGCTCTCCTGAAATCCTTGAGTGAAACGAGAGAGGCCCGACGGGTCGTGGTAGACTTGGGCGGCTTGGGCCGGATCGACGTTTCGGGCGCCTTCTTCCTGAAACAGCTGAAAGAGAATGTGGAACGGGCCGGATTGACCCTCGAACTCACCGAGGTCCCGTCCCATTCCCACCGCGTCTTGCAGCATGTCATGGGGTGGGGCCCGCCGCCCTAGTCCCACCTGCTTCCGGGGCCTCCGGGGTCACGGTTCTCCGATCCTACGGCACTGGTTGATCATGCGCGTCTGAATCTGCCGGGGATCGGCGAGGATCTCATAGAACTCGTCCAGGTACTCCAGGGTGTCCTTCAGCCGGTCTTCGTCCATATCCGCCTGATTCCGCCAGAGCCCGTAGATCTCTTCCTTCTTCTGCCGGAACTCCTCGTAAACGGCCGCATAATCTTCAGGCTGCCGGTTGACCTGATCAGGGCAAAACCCTCGGAAGAGGCGTTCCCTGACTGAACGGATGGAGAGGGATTCATCCGGGTTGGCATACCGTGCGTTGACGATACCCGAAAAATCGAAATCGAAAGGCACGATAAAGGGGGTGTTGGGAGGAGTCAGCATAAGCTCCATGTTGTGCATCTCTACCCCGGACCAATCGGTGTTGCCGAGCATATACTGAAACACGTCGACGAGGATCGCCTGGTCTCTTTCCAGAAGGACTGGATTGAACTGCGGTCCCGGTTCCCAGGCGACCTTCCATCCTCCGTTCCGGGTGGCCATCGCATCGTCGTCCTCGATGAGGAACCCGTACCTGGTGAAGGTCTCGTCCTCACCGGAGCTGTCGATGTACGTCACTCTGGCGAGGCGAACCCGGAAGCTGGTTGGCGTAAAGAGGTTGAACATGCGGTAGACCAGATACTCGGCGAGGACATATTGCTCCCAGTAGTCCTGACTGACCTTGCAGATCCCCACCAGCTTCAGCTTGTCCTGACCCTCGAAGAGTGTACCTTTCGAGGGCTCCGTTTTCACATTGAGGCGAAGTGGGGGAAAGTCGCAGTTCCGGCGGGCAAGCCGGAAGTTCCCCCTGGTCTGGAGCTGGATCTCCTGGCTTCCGGTGGATCCGTCGGCGTTCCTCCACTGCATGCCGGCAGGACGCTCTTCTGAGTCCTCCTCTTTCCGATCTTCCCGCCTCATCGTGTGGAAATCGGCTTCGAGGGTCAGTTCCAGAATCTCGTGAGAGGAGAAGAGGGGGGCCGATTCGGCGGCCCGGACCTCTTCAGGGGTCGGGGCTTCCCCTTCCTGCGCAGAGGCTGGCCCGAAGGCTACGCCTAGAGCGCAAGAGAGGAACATGGGAAGGTACGGGAACCTCAGCCGACTCATGGGTATTCTCCGGTTGGAAAGTTGTGCCAATTCATTAGGGGTATTGGGAAAAGCTAGGCCCGGACCACTTCTTGGTCCAGGCTTTTCTATCGCGGGATTGGATTCTGGGTCCCGAAAAAGGTTGACAATGAGGAATACATCGACAAGGGCATTGTGGTCCGGGCCTGGTCTCTCCGCTGCCCTCCCTTTCCTGGTTGCCTGTGCCACCGCCGCAGCGGTGCCGGAGGAGAAGGCCCTTTACCTCCCCACCCAGGACGAAGATGCGCCTACCCTTGTGGTCTTCCTCATCGTGGATCAGTTGAGGGGCGACCTGCTCGATCGGTACTCCTCCCTTTTCACCGGTGGGTTCAAGCGGTTGTTGGAGGAGGGGCTCAATTTCACAAACGCCCTTCACGATCACGCACAGACGGAGACGTCCCCCGGGCACGCCACCATTTCCACCGGGGTATTTCCGGCCCGGGCGGGGATTCCCTCTAACGCTTGGCGGGAGGGGCAGGATGGGGACCTCCATTCCGTCTACAATGTGGTGGACCCGACCGTGGGGCTGGTGGGGATTCCGGGTGTGCCGGGATCCTCGCCCAGCGTCCTCCGGCGGACCGGGTTGGCCGATTGGGTCATGGAAGCTCAGCCGGGCGCAAAGGTGGTTTCGATTTCCGCCAAGGACAGGGGGGCGGTCCTCATGGCCGGGAAGAGCAAGGGGGAAGTGTACTGGTTCGAGTCCCGCGCGGGGGAGTTCGTCACCTCCACCTTCTATCGTTCCGATACTCCCTCATGGCTGCGTCAGTACAACGAGACCGGGATGAAAAAATTCCTGGCCGACTCGGTTTGGGTTAGCACGGTGCCTCCTGAAGTGGCTTTCCTCAGCGCGCCCGACACGGCAGACTTCGAGGGTGACGGGATCCACACCTACTTCCCCCACCAATTCTCCCAAGAGGTCACAGAACCAGGACCGGGCGATTTTTACTTTTGGTTCGAAGCCACTCCCATGCTGGATCGGGCAACGCTGGACGTGGCTCTTCTGGCCATGGAAGCAGAGAAGATAGGGCAGAAGGAGGGAAGAACGGATTTTTTGTCCATCTCCTTCTCCCAGGTGGACAGGGTGGGACACGCGTACGGCCCTTTGAGCCGAGAGCAGATGGACAATCTTCTCCGCTTGGATCGGCTCCTCGGGGAGCTCTTCGAGGTCCTGGATCAGGAGGTTGGGCGGGAGAACTACCTGGTTGGGTTCACATCCGATCATGGCATCATGAATATGCCGGAGAGGATTGACGGGGGAGGCCTTCGCCTTTCGGACGGGCATCGTTCCGAACTGGAACAGGCCCTCTCGGTTGCTGCGAGACAAGCTGGTCTCAGACCAAATCTCAGCACGGCTGGAGCCATGGTCGAGGCCATGAAGGAGCTATCCTTCGTAGGTCCCGCGTTTACCCACGAAGAACTCCAGAAAGGGCCCTTGGGGGACCCCTTCTCGATCCTCTATCAGCACTCTTTTACCCCCGGGAGAGCCGGCGGACTACTCAGCAGGTACGGGGTCGAAATGTGGTGGGAGGAGAATGTTCTGAGCTGGGGAATGCCCGTAGGAACCACTCATGGGTCCCCCTATCGCTATGACCGATGGGTTCCTCTGATCTTGATGGGTTCGGGAATCGAGGCGGGAAGAGTGGACGCCCTGGTTCGACCGATGGATTTGGCTCCCACCCTGGCGGGGCTCGCCGGGATTCCTTTCCCAAACGATCTGGACGGGAGGCCCTTGCTTCCCCGGAGGGACTAGGAATCCCGGGTCAGCGGCTCTTCAAAGAGAAGATCCGGTGGCGTTTCGGAGGCCGTCTCCTCGAAAACGATCGTCTCTACGACACCGCACTTCACGTCCGGTGAAAGCCCCATCTTCGACGGTCCCGATAGCTGGGCCAGGAAGAAAAGGACCCCGGTCGTCAGGAAGGTTGCGATTGCCAGAATGTCCTTCTTCACTTTCTATTCCCCTCTTCCCATCGGAGGGAGTAACCCCCCCAGGCTCGTCCAGGTTGACTGCCAACTCTCTTGATAACCTACGATTTCCCTTCCGGGTTTGTTTCCGGTAAGGAAGGAGCCCGGAAGGTTCCTCATCTCTGTTGATTCAGACGGTGTGGACGCGGGATTGGTTGCCCTCGGGACCGGCCTGCCCGGGAGGCCTCTTTCAGGGTTTTAAGCTTCGGGGGAGAACAAAATCCCGGAGGTAGCCAGTGCCCTCCCCGACCTCCGACCAGCTTCCTCCGGAGAAATCGATCACGGCGAGGGCGCCGGTCGGAAATTTCCGGGCCAACTCAGCCAGGGACTCCGTCCGCCCACTTCCGGCTAGAGCCGATGCCAGCTCCTCGACGGTAGGGTTGTGGCCCACGAGCAGGACTATATCCTCCTCGTCCGGCAGCTGTTTAAGAATGGCGAGGAGGCCTCCGGGCGATGCATCGTATAGGTCTTCCGTGATCTCGACTTGAACCGAATCCTCCAAATGAGTGGAAACCATTTCCCAGGTCTCAACGGCCCGTCGTGCGGGGGAACAGAGAACCCTGTTCGGGATCAGGCCGTTCCGGGCCATGTAAACGCCCATTCTGGGCGCTGCCTTCCGTCCCCTGGGAGTCAGCGGCCGCAGGGGGTCTGGGAGATGAGGTTGATCCCAGCTGGACTTGGCATGCCGAAGAAGCAGCACGGTTTTCAAAAGGGTTCCTCCTTTGCGGGGTTTGGATGAGGTAAAGCTGTTGGTCGGCCTCTCACTCAACAAGGGTGTTGGAGTCCGCCTACCGAAAGGGGGGTGGATTCCGCCAACCGTTGCGAATCCTGCCTGGAACCCCCACGCTTCCATCCTGGGATGTTTTCACTCGCTCAGGGAGCTGCCCATGCGCCGCTACTCCTTCATCGCATTTCCTCTTGTTCTCTGCTTGTTCCTGGCCTGCACCCCGACTTCCGGGGAGGGGAGCCCGGCCGATTCATCCTCCGAGGCCATCTCCCAAGGCGCGGACTCTCTTGAAGGTGATTTCCTGTACCATGTGGTGATGCTTCGAGCGGCCCCTGGTCGGCTTCTCGATCTCATCGAACTCCTGAAGGAGGAGCGGGACCTTCTGGGGGACGTGAACGAGCCGCTCCCTTACTGGATGAGGCATACCCAGGGAGACCAATGGGACCTTCTGCTTCTTTACCCCATGGGGAGCTTTGACGCCTATTTCGAGCCCGAACGGACGGCTCGCCGTTTGGACTCCGGTACGCGGAAGGGGCTTTCGGAGAGGCAACTCCGGATTGAGGCGGATCTTCTCACGGCTTGGAGGGACGAGCTGTTCGTCCGAGGTCCGGGCCTTGAAGTGCTGGAAGCCGCCTTCGGCGAGAACGACTTCTACCAGGTGGAGATGTTTGTTGCCCTGCCGACTCGGAGACGGGAACTCCTGGAAGAGCGGCGAATGGAGAACCACTACCTTCGGGAGCTCGACCGCCCCCAGAACCTGATCTTCGTTCGTGAGGCGGGAGGCCCCTGGGATTCTTTCACTCTGGGATTCTACCGGGACCTGAAGCATTACGCGGAAAGTGCCGACATCCCGGATGATGCCGAGGATCGGGCGGCGAAGGCCGCCGGGTTCGCGGGCGCGGATCGGATCGGGAGCTACCTGAGGCAACTGATCCTTTACCACCGGGATACTCTCTGCGTGGCCATACGCTGAAAGGCCCACACGTCATTTTCAAGAAGAGCGGTCGACCGATGAAGGGCAGGCACCAAAGGTGGGGAGCGTATGTCGTCGTTCTCCTCTTCCTCAATTGGCCCCAGCTTGTCTTCGGACAAACGACGACCCGGGAGTGGGAGGAAACTCTCGCCGAATTCGCCCAACAGTTGGCTCGGGACGTGTACGCAGATGGGATAGGGGGAATCTCTGCCGGAGTCGTGGTGGGTCGAGATCTGGTGTGGGCTCAGGGATTTGGTTGGTCCGATGTGGGCCGGCGAATCCCGGCCGGCGTCAATTCGGTTTACCGGGTTGGTTCCATTTCCAAATCCTTCACCGCGGTGGCCCTCCTCCAACTCTGGGAGAGGGGATACCTGGGGTTGGACGATAGCGTCGGGGAGGTCCTTCCAGAGCTTGACCAAATGCCCGGTCGGCCCGCCGGGGCGGAACCCATCACCTTCCGTCATCTGGCCAGTCATACGGCGGGGCTCATCCGAGAGCCGGAGTTGGAGGGGGCTGCGGAAGGGCCCCTCGAGCTCTGGGAGGACAAGATTCTGGCCTCCATCCCCACGACCTCCTTCTACACATCTCCGGGCGAGTCATTTCGCTATTCCAACATCGGCTTTGGGATTCTCGGATATTCCCTCTCCAGGATCAGCGGGATCCCCTTCATGGAGTTGGTGGATGCCGGCATTATCCGTCCGTTGGGCATGCACTCTTCGGGGTTCGTGGTAACACCGGCCATCGCGGAACAATTGGCCACGGGGTACGTGCTCCGAGGAGACGGAACGGTGGACTCCCGAACTCCTTACCTGGAGCATGTGGGGCGTGGATACAAGGTGCCAAACGGAGGGGTGTACTCCACCGTCGGGGACCTGGGCCGATTCATCGCAGGCCTGACCGGCGCCGCCTCTGCGCCCATTCTCGGCTCCGAAGGGAGGCGCCTGATCCGCACGTCACAGACCCCGGAAAACGGCGCTCAATACAGCTTTGGCTTTTTTATCTCCCAGCGGGAAGGTTCCCCCGACCTCATCGGCCACGGTGGGTCGGTGGCAGGGTACAATGCCCATCTGGTCTTCGAACCGGAGAGTGGGATCGGAGTCGTCCTGCTTCGGAACTACGGAGGAGGGGAAACCGACCTTGGAAGGGCCGCCCAGGAACTTCTCTGGAGGTTGGTCGAGGTTGGCTTCAGCCCCCGATAAGAAGGAGTACTCCTGCCACGGTGAGCGGGACGATCAGGTTGTCGTCCAGCCTGATGGGAGCTGCCTCCACTAAGGCGGTCGCGGCAGCCGTCACCAACGCCACCTTCCAGGGCACGAAGAGGAGGAGGGCACAGAAGGCGACCAGTGCGAAGGCGGCCGTGCCCCGAACCGAGCCCGCGAGAAACCTGGTTTTCCCCCATCGTTGGCCCACGACGCTTGCCGCCGGATCCGCCCAGGCCAGGACCAGAATCCCTGCCATGGCATAGGTCGTGGGAAAGAGGAGGAGGACGAGGAAGGCGGAGAGGGCGTACCAGGTCGACGATGCGATCTTCCTGGCCTCCCGCGGCGAGGCGATCGGGGAGAACGCGCGAAAGAAGAGAACGTTGAGTTTGGGGTGGAAAAGACGCAGCGCGTCCATCGTCACGGTGAGTGCAAGGATGACCCCCAGGATCAGAACCATTTCGGAGACATCGAAGTTGAAGACCGTCATCGCCATGACGACGACGGTTCCATTGGTGGCGTGGAATACGCGACGCCAAGGCTGGATGCCCGTTGTCCTTTCGATCGCCTCTGAGAGGCCGGCTTCATCTTTCTCCTCAATGGATCCGGACATGGAACTCCAAGGGCTGACGCGGGGATGATCGAGGGCCCGAATCTATCCAACCTCCCTGTGACTGGTCCAGCCGATACTTGCCGCCGTCCGAGTATTTCCCTTACCCTTGTTGTCGCCAACCCGCCACCGATGCGTCTGCGTCGGCGCCTGAGATCTCCATTTGGAAGATTGAAAGTGGGGGATGGTGCGTGCGTAAAGCGGCTCGCCCCTTTTCGCAGACCGGTTTCCAGGTGAGGAGCCCAGCCAGAGGAGTTCGATGTCCGCTTGGAGTGTACGATTGGGGGAATTTGACGAGAGGCTGCTTCACGCCGTCGTCACCCGTCGGAGGACTTGGCTGGACAGGGTGGTCAGGATCATCACACGCCTGGGAGATCCTCCGGTGGCCATTATCATCGCCAGTTCGCTCGGCCTCGGAGTTGCCGGCGATCTGGATGGGGCCCAGTACGTTCCGGCGTTTTCTTTGGCGTTTTCCTTTCTCCTGAGCCAAGTCCTGAAGCGCTATTTTTCCCGGGCTCGTCCTGATCTCCCGGTAGGCATCGGCTCTCTCATTCCTGCACCGGATCGGTTCAGCATTCCCTCCGGGCACGCCACCGGGTCCCTCGCCATCGCCCTCCCCTTGGCGATGGTGCTTCCTTTTCCCATGGGACTCTTGGTCTTGGCCCTTGGGATGGCGGTAGGCCTCACCCGGTGCTACTTGGGTGTTCACTACCCAGGGGATGTCCTGGCGGGTTGGGGTTTGGCAGCTCTGTCGGTACTCCTGGCACCCTATCTTCTCGGACCCTTCGGTTAGCTCAAACTTCTGGGGCCCTTCGGCTAGCTCAACCCTTCAGGCGTAGACTTTATTCTTCTGCCGGTGTAGATCTTCAAATTCCCCCAGACCCACGGAACAACACCCGGAGGCGGCTTTTAATGTCACGAGTCCGATCCCGACTGGCCCGGCTTCAGTCTCTCATTGCGGTCCTTTTCTGCCTCGCACTGAGCCCCTCTCTCCTCCAATCCCAAGCTCCTGCGATTCCTCCGGAGACTCTTGAAGGAGCGCAACGCCTGGTGGATGCGGCCCTGGCGAGTTCGGTGGCTTGGGACCGACTGGCTGAGCTGGTGGACGCTTTCGGACCCAGGTTGAGCGGCTCGGAGAGCCTGGAGGCATCCCTGGATTGGATCCTGGAAGGGATGGCGGAAGATGGGCTGGATAACGTTCGGGCTGAACCGGTCATGGTCCCCCGATGGATTCGCGGGAAAGAGTCTGTGGAGTTGATCTCCCCCAGGGCGAAATCCATGGCGCTCCTGGGTCTGGGTGGTAGTATCGGCACCCCTCCTCAGGGCCTTCGGGGGGAGGTCTTGGTCGTGGGGAGTTTTTCGGAGTTGGAGGAGCGCGCAGCTGAGGCCCAGGGGAGGATCGTTCTTTTCGATGCACCCTTCACTACCTACGGGGAAACCGTGCAGTACCGGGGTCGGGGTGCGGTGGCGGCGGCTCAAGCGGGGGCGGTGGCCAGCCTGATCCGGTCGGTGACACCCTTCTCCATGAACACGCCTCACACGGGAAACATGAGCTATCAGGAGGGAGTCCCTGAGATCCCTCACGCTGCCATCACCTTGGAAGATGCCGGGATGCTCCATCGAATGCAGGATCGGGGGGAACGAATCGAGGTTCTTCTGAAGATGGAGGCCCGGAGTGAGGGTATGGTGGCATCCCGGAACGTCATGGCCGAGATCGTGGGTTGGGAACACCCTGACGAAGTTGTGGTCCTCGGAGGCCATTCCGACTCCTGGGATGTGGGACAGGGCGCCATGGATGATGCCGGGGGTGTTGTGGCGGCTTGGGAGGCGGTTCGGCTCATGAAAGTCTTGGGGCTTCGTCCGCGCAGGACGGTTCGGGTGGTGGGATGGGTAGCTGAAGAGATGGGGATTTTCGGAGGGCAGGCGTACGCGAGGGCGCCGGGGCGGGATTCGGAAACCCATGTCCTGGACATCGAATCCGACGGTGGCGTCTTCTCTCCCCTCGGGTTCGGGTTCACGGGCACGGATGAAGCCTTTGCCATGGTCCAGGAGATCGCCCGGATTCTCGAGCCTATCGGCGCGGGGTCCGTCACGAGGGGAGGGGGGGGAGCCGACATCGGACCCATGATGGAAGGTGGGATGCCGGGGATGGGACTGAACGTTGAGTCCACCGAATACTTCTGGTATCACCACACCAATGCCGACACGCTGGACAAGCTGGACCCTGAGGAGGTGGCGCGCTGCGTGGCCGTTATGGCCGTCATGGCCTACGTTGTGGCTGATCTGCCGGAGTCCCTTTATCGCTGAATCGGATGAATCCATTCATGATTTCCAGACGCCATTTCGTAGGGGTTTCCTCCCTGGCCGCTGCCGGGGTCGCCACCAGCTGTCAGTTTTCGGAGAACCCGCGAGGGGGGGGCTCCTCGGTGGGTGGCTCCGGGGCGGGCCGGCCCCCGTCCATCGCTGCCCTGCCTTCTCGGGCTCATGAAGTCATCCCGATCTCAGTAGAGGAGAGGATGGGCCGAATCGAGAAGGCCCGGCGGCTCATGGTGGCCGGGGGTATGGATGCCCTGATGCTCACCGGCGGGACCTCTCTCGTGTATTTCACAAACATCCAGTGGGGGCTTTCGGAACGGCTCTTTTCCGTGGTCATCCCGGTGAATGGACGGGCGTTCCTGGTCTGCCCTGCATTCGAGGAGGACCGGGCCCGGGAGTAGCTTCACGGCGGTCCGCTGGAGGATACCGAGGTCCTGACCTGGCATGAACACGAGAGCCCCTACGTTCTTGTGGCGGGGGGGCTCAGGGCGCGGGCCTTGGGTACCGGCCGGTTAGGTATCGAGGAGACCGTTCGGTTCGTGTACAGTGACGGCGTGGCCCAAGCGGCTCCAGCCCTCTCCCTCACCAGCGGGACCCCCATCACCGCTGGTTGCAGGGGGGTGAAGGACCAGCACGAATTGGCTCTCATGCAGTTGGCCAACGAAGTGACCCTCACTGCGTACAAAGCGGCGTATGAGGCCCTCGAGACGGGGATGACCCAGGGAGCCTTCCGGAACCTGGTTTCCATGGCCCACAGTCAGCAGGGATTCTCGGGAAGCGCGGGGGTTCAGGTGGGCCAGTACTCGGCCCTTCCGCATGGCTCCGTGACGCCCCAGGTCATCGAGGAGGGATCGATTCTCCTCATCGACGGTGGCTGCAGCGCGGAGGGCTATCGGTCTGATATCAGTCGCACCTTCCTGTTGGGAGAGCCCACCGACAAGATGCGCCAGGTTTTCGAGATCGAGCACCGGGCCCAGGCTGCGGCACTGGCTGCGGCAGCTCCAGGTGTGGAGGCCCAATCGGTGGACGCAGCCGCTCGGAGCGTCATCGAGGAAGCCGGTTATGGCCCGGAATACACCTACTTCACGCACCGTGTCGGGCACGGCATCGGGATGGACGGCCACGAATGGCCCTACTTGGTGAAAGGGAACACCCTGGCTCTGGAGTCAGGGATGACCTTCAGTGATGAGCCGGGAATCTACATCCCCGGGGAGTTCGGGGTCCGGCTGGAGGACGACATGTACATCACCGAGGACGG
>JBDRDQ010000176.1:0-4064 GCA_043820695.1 Gemmatimonadota bacterium
GCTCTTCCGGTCCAGCGTCTTCCACCCCCGTACCACCCGTTCCAGGTTGGCCGCCGAGCCCGCTCGGGCGAAGTCCAGGAGCGTGGACTCATTGTCCGGGGTCGCCACTCTCGAGAGGGCTCGGATTTTCGTAAACGACAACTCGCCATTTTTCATGGCCTCGGAGGTCAGCGGCAACGCCTCCAGAGCCAGGGCGGTTCGGACTCGTTCCCGTGCCGGGCCGGGTTTAATGCCGATGCGCCACGCCAACCACTCGGCCGTGGACGAAAATCCCGAGTCCTCCCAGCCGCTCCGTCGGTCGAACTCGGCCAGAAGCACCATGGCGTGATAGTGCAGGGCGTCGGCCTGCATGTAGGCTTGGGCGCATCGCTCTCCTAGAAGAAAGAGTTCGTCCTCGGGATCGGTGAGGAGGTCGGTGGTGGTGTCGTCGTCCGGCATCCCGGGCCAGCCATCCACGGCAGCTTCCCGGACTAGCCTCGGCCACCGGGGCGACACGGCTTCCACAGCATACCTCTCTGCCACAGCGTACATCTTCTCTCCCCCCTCCCAAATCCAGGACAGACAATACCTTACAGTAAATATATGGGGGTGTTTTTCGGCCTCTTTCCTGGCCGTCTGCCTTACGAGAACGAGGGTCCGGGAGACGAAACGAGGGTTGTGGCCGCGAGGTGCCTCAGATAGCCGGCAACGCAGGCTGGCGGGACGTCAGCAGGGGGTCTCGGCCTTTCAGAAATCCGCCGTCCAAAACCTGTCAATGCCTTAATGGGACGCTCACATGAATGGATGGGCGTGAGGGAGGCGGGTGTGCTTCCCACGTCCATAATCCCGAAAACCGCCCTTTCCTCCCCATCAGGCCCCGGGATAAACGGGAAGAGTCCTACCACTACCTACCTGTTCTGCCCACCAAAACCTACTTTCAATCACCGTGGAGACACTAGCCAGCGAACCAGCGAGCTACCAGCAGCTCATTCGAACCTTCCTCCGAATCTCTCTTCTGGGCTTCGGAGGACCCAACGCCCATCTCGCCCTCATGTTGGACGAGGTCGTGGACCGGAAGGGGTGGATCTCACGGGAGCATTTCATGCATCTGGTGGGGATCACGAACCTTCTTCCGGGACCCAACTCCTCCGAGGTTGCCATCCACATCGGGTATACGCAACGGGGTTGGCGCGGAGCTTTGGCCACGGGCCTGGCTTTCCTTCTCCCGACCCTGGTCCTGGTGACGCTTTTTTCGGCCCTCTATTTCAGATATGGCTCTCTCCCCGCCGTGGAGGGAATCTTCTGGGGCTTGAAGCCTGCCATTCTCGCCGTGATCCTGGCTGCCGGCTGGAAACTGGGGAAAACGGCCCTCGGGCTTCCGGAAAAGCCTAACCCTACTCTCTTCTTGCTGGCGACCGGAGGAATCCTGACGGCCTTCTTCTTTGACCGCCTCGAGGTTCCTGCCATGGTGATGGGTGGGGCCATCAGCTGGTCCCTTTTTAGGACCCGATCAAAAGGCACCCCCTCGATCCCCACCCTGACTGACGGTGGAACAGGGAGTGAACCATCGGCCCCCCCCAATCCACCCAAGCCTCCTTCCAAACTCTTCGCCCTTGCCCTCCCCCTGGCGGCATCGCCAGCGGCCATGGCCACCGGCCTCCTCCCTGCCCTCGGGTCTTTGGGGCACCTGTTTCTCCTCATGCTGGGCGCCGGGACGGTCCTTTTCGGAGGGGGCTATATGCTGGTCGCCCTCCTCGAACCCTTCGTGGTGAACAGCTACGGATGGCTCACCCCAAACCAGTTCCTTGACGGGATCGCTCTCACTCAGGCGGTGCCGGGCCCCATCGTAACCCTGGTGGCCTTCGTGGGCTTTTCCGTGGCCGGGGTCCCGGGCGCCCTGGTCGCCACGGCGGGGATCTACCTCCCCAGCTTTGCCGCGGTACTGGCGGTAGCTCCCCACCTGGAGAGGTGGAGGCACGTGGACGGGTTCAGGGCCGCGCTCAAGGGGGTGAACGCCGTCGTGGCCGGGGCTATCCTGGGGGTCGGTTTGACCCTTCTTCCACCGGGCCTACCCGATCGGTGGGCGGCGGCCCTCCTACTCGTGGCCCTCGTGGGCCTGGTCCGGTTACGGATCCCGGCGGTGTGGGTGGTGGCCGGCGGGTTAGTGGCGGGAGGAGTTCACCTCCTGGTGGCGGGCTGAGGCGGGGTAACGGCCGGGGGCGTGTGGTTACCCTCCCGAAGCCCCTGCCACACGAGCAGCCAGCTTCTTCCCTCGATCCATCGCACTCTGAAGGCGAAGGAAGAACACCACCATGAGGAAGGGAGAGGCCATGATGGCGATGAGGAGAACCAGGATCATGATCCCCTGGCTTTCCTGGCCTATGGCGGTCCGGTAGGTGGTAGGTGGCCAACTGGATAGGAGCGACAATCACCAGGGTTTCGGCCTAAATCAGGGCAAGAAACCCTGAGAACATCTCGACGACAGGCCCCCGTGCCACCTCCGGAAGGTCGGCAAGCATCGTCCTGTCCGGGAGGTTCACCCATCCCGGCCGCCGGGGAATCATGCGCCGAAACCACCCCATGCCTGCTGTCAGAAGAAGGGCGATCCCGGGGATCATGAACCAGGATCCAAAGGTCCGCTTCCCCCAGGCGTCAGCCAGTCCATCTGCGCCGAAATGGGTCGGGATCTGATCCGGGAGGCGAGGCCAAGCCCATAAAGCGGCCGCCACGAATCCCAGGATCAGGACCCAGTTCACGTAATTGAAAACGCGCCTCATAGCAGACTTCTAGCGCCTACCGGCCGCCGCCTACTTGGCCGAGAGACCTTCATCGCCACCTCCTGGCCCGTCAGCTTCTGAGCTCCCTGCGGAACCGATCTTCTTCACCTGATATCGGATGAGGGTGAGGTAGTTGTCCGGATTCCCGGCGAAGATGAAGCCGGGGCCTTTGAGGTACTCTTCCTCATGGAGGCCAGTGATCTCATAACCCTGGGACCGAATGAACTCTTTCAGGGTTTCGGTGTCGGGAACCTCCTCGTCGTATCTCCCCACGTGGAGGATCTGTGCCACCTCACCGTACTCCCAGGTGACAAGCTCCACCTGAAGGCCTCCTTCCGAGTCGCCTCCCGCAACCTCGGCCACATTCCCGGGAACCGGCATGGCGTAGAGCCCCACCCACTCCTCCATGGGGATGTCCTCCCCTACCGGCCATCGAGCCCTGGGAGGCTGGAAGGAGGGTCCACCTTTCGGCACGCCCTTCAGTCCGAAATAGGTCTTCATAAGGAGTCCGAACGCCCTCTTCCCGACGGCGTTGGGGTTCCCCTGCGCCCTGACCTGGAGAACCTTTTGCGCTTCCATATCCAGGATCTGCGGAGTTTGCAGGTGGGCCACCTCACCCAGGGACGGACCTTTCGGCATCCCCAACCAGACTACTACCCCCGCAACGAGGACGACCACAAGAATGACAATGATCAACAAAATCTTCACGAGTCCCTCCTAGTATAAAGGGGGTGTCCGGGCAAGATACAAACCTCTGCCGGTGAGCCCAACCGGGTCGAACTCCACTTCATGAAAGCCGCCAACCTGAAGGGCTTCGAGCATCTCCGACTCGGTGAAAAGCCCTAGCTCGTGAACCTCTTTCAGGTGGCGGATTTCGGACGGATCGGCCACAAGGTAGTGGAACTCCATCCATGAAATCCGGCCGCGGATCTCCGTGCGATTCACTCTGGAGATCTTCAGATCCTCCCGATCCACGATCCTCATGCGCACGGCCCCTTCCCGGAAAACCTCAGGAGTGAACCAGGGCTCGATGATGGCGACCCCACCCGGAGCCACGTGCCGGCGGATCGATCGGGCCGCAAGGGTCAGTCGCTCCAGGGTGCGGACATATCCGATGCTCGAGAAGAGGCAAAGCACGGCGTCATACGTGGACCCCAGGTCGAAGCTGGCCATGTCCCCACGGAAGAACTTTCCGTTGGGGCACCGGCCCCGGGCGATCTCCAGAAACCCCGACTCGATGTCCAACCCATCCACTTTGAACCCATGCTCGGCCACAAGAGCGGCGGCGTGCCTGCCCGTTCCGCACCC
>JBDRDQ010000177.1:0-2554 GCA_043820695.1 Gemmatimonadota bacterium
CTCTTCCAGCCGGTGTTCGGGACTATGGGTCTCATGGCTCCATTTCCCGGAAGCGCCTGACAGCTGTGAGTAGCCGGCCCGTCGGCCGGACCCATCCAGCATTTTCCCAGGGTTGCACACCCCAGACAAGGGGTGGGGAGGTATCCACCCCAGCCTCCACTTCTAACCCGGGGTGGAAGGTCCGATCCGGCGGCATCGGCTCTGCCGTGGCGGGCGGCCTTCCAACCTTCGGGCTCGGTCCAGTTCTCAACGGGTCGGCCCTCACCCTCCCGCAGCACCCAGAGTCGATCGGTGCGGTCGGGGATGATGGCGGCGTACCAGGGTTTGACATCGGGGATCTCGGGCCCATTTCAGGCCCAAGCTGGACTGAAGTCCCCAATGATGCCAAAGACCTTTTCGGTGCCCCAGGCTTTTTCTCCCCGTTTTACCCTCACGGGCTCGGCCTCCCCCTTGATGACGGTCCGCCTACCATCGAGATAGCGGATCTCGAAGCCGTACTCAGGTGAGTGCCCGGTGATGAGGGCCCCATCCCAACCAACGCTCCAGATCTCCTGGGGTCCGAAGGGACATCTTCAGCCGCTACGCCGTGGGCTGTGACGATTTCCTCGATATCCGTCGACTCGAAGCACCGGACGAAATCGGTGCTGAAGATGCGGTCACGGTCACGAAGCAGAAAACGGGGCGCGGTATCGTAAGGAAAGGCTTCACGCACCTGCTGGTCGGTCCACCGGGCCGAAGGCGAAGGCGTGACGTTGAAGTGGAGGATGCGACGCCGGTCGTGGGACATGACGAGGAAAATGTAAAGGACGCGGACCGTCGCCGTTGGAACCACGAAGAAGTCGATTGCGACTATGTCCCTGACGTGGTTGTCCAAGAACGCACGCCAGCTTTGAGAGGGCGGGCTGAGCCGCGGTGGCCGGTAGCGCTGAACCGTAGAGTCGCTGACCTCGATACCGATCTTGCGCAGCTCGGCCTGGATGCGCGGCTTGCCCCAGGTCGGATTCGAACTCCACATGTCGCGGATCAGTCTCTGGACCTGGGGGCCGAATCTCGGGCGGCCGCCCTTGAGCCGTGACCTCCCGGACTGCTGCCAGGCCGATATCAACCGGATCCTGACGGAACGGCCGGAGTAACCCGGAGTAGATATATAGGGACCGTAGTGGGAGCTTCCGGTTTCCCTCGTTTTGCGTGGAGTTCCGGAATGTGACCGAACACCCTTTCCCAAAGTCTAAGGGTTTGAAGGGGCCGGCTGCCTTTTTGGTGCTTCCGGCCCTGATAAGGGTGTAAGCCCCACCCAGCCCGGATCTGATCCAAACCGTCAGAAGGAGGACGTCGTGCAATCGCGTACCAGTCATGGGGGGCGGACCCTCCCCTTCCCGCCGCGCCTGGCCCTGGCGGCCGGACTTTTGCTCATGGTGGGGTGCGGAGGCGACGGCTCGTCGGCAACGGGGTTGGACATCGAGGACCTGGTGGGCACCTACTCCCTAACCAAGCTCTCCTTCGACCCGCAGGGGGCCCTTCCCGAAGCCGACATTCTCGCGGCCCTGGGGACCTCGCCGGATCTTATCGTGACGGCCAACAACCAGGCCCAGATCGTCTATCAGGATCCGATCTCCGGGCTTTTCACGACCATCGCGGCCACCACGAAGACCACCAAGACGGCTCTGAGGTTGACCTTCGCCGGAAGCTCGGCCTACGGAGACCTTCTCCTCTCGCGAAACATGGACTTCACCTTCTCGGAGGCCTCCCGGACTTTGGCGTTCGATGATGAGGCACCCGACGGCGTCCGGAGGCAGAAGCTGACCCGCCTGATCCAGGCCTGGCAGAACGAGCAGCTCTTCGACCCAACCCCGGGGCGCCTCCGTGTCACCTTTCAGCGCAAGTAGGGGCTCGGGCGGGCGTGAACACCGGGGCGGACCCGGCTTGGGGCCCGCCCCGCTCCTCCATCTCGTCTGGGTCAGCCTCCAAGCCCAGCCACAACTCTGAACTCGCCCCGGCGATTCCGGGCCCAGGCACTTTCACTCTGGCCGCTCGCCAAGGGCCTGTCCTCACCAAAGCTCACGAGCTCGAAACGCCGAGCGTCCAGTCCGGTCGCCGTGAGGTATGACATGATCGATTCGGCACGGCGATGGCCCAAGGCATCGTTGTACTCGTTGGAACCCCTCTCGTCACAGTGCCCCTCGATCCGGATCCGGAGGGCAGCGTTGTCGCGAAGGATGCGAGCTTTGGCATCCAGCGTGGCCTGGGCCTCAGGCCTGATCCGGGCGTCGTCGTAGTCGAAGAATACCATCTCCTCCAGGGTGGCCCGCATCCTTGCTTCGGCCTCCATGCGGGTGGCCTCTTCGGCCGCCAGACGGGCCCTCTCCTCGGCTTCCAGGCGGGCTCGTTCCTCGGCGGCTCTCCGCTCGGCGTCCAGGTCCCGAGTGGGGGTTTCGTCCACCGGTTCGGGTGGGGGCGGGGGCTTCTTACCACACCCTCCCAAAGCCAAGGTCAAAACCAGGATTGCCATAACTGCTTTCGACTGCTTCATTGTACCCCCTCCTTCGGGGAGTGT
>JBDRDQ010000178.1:0-7361 GCA_043820695.1 Gemmatimonadota bacterium
CTATTTCAGGCTGAATGTCGTGGAGATAGGAGTTCCTCCCCTCCGGGAGCGGCGGGGCGATCTCCCGATCCTGACCGAGCATCTTCTCACCAAGATTAGCCAGAGCCTCCACAAGGATGTGCCCTTTGTCTCCGAAGAAGCCCTGGCTTCCCTCATCGGCTACGAATGGCCGGGAAACGTCCGGGAGCTGGAGAACACGCTTACCCGGGCGATGGTGCTGGCCCGTGGCCCCGCTATCACGCCTCAGCACCTCAGGCTGGAGGCACCGGTTCTGTCCGCCGATACCGAAGACGAACCTCCTCCAGGAGAGACGCTGGCTGACGTCGAACGAATCCACGTCCAGGGAATTCTGGCGCGAACGGGGGGCAACAAACGGCAGTCTGCCCGGATTCTCGACATATCTCGCTCCCGCCTCGACCGCCTCATCTCCAGGCACGGGATCGTAGTCCCGGATCGGGGCCAGGGGGGTGCCGATATGTGACTACTGGCGAGTGTCACTCTCTCCGTCGTACAACCTAAGCGGTGAATTGACGGCAACTTGCAGGTTCTTTCTCTGCGGCATGAGAGTTGCCAGGGTGGTTGATGGTGACCTGGGAGAGAGAGGCGAACGTTCGTCTCGCCCCATGGCCTCCTGCCCCAAGGAGTGACCCATGTTCGATTATATCGCTGGACCATTCTCCGATCCGGTTGGCCTCCTCGCCCTTACCATCGCCATCGTGGTCGGCTGCATTCTGGCCCTGGGCCTTCTGGAGATCGCCTTCACTGCCCTGGTCTCCATCCTCCTCTCATACCTGGAGCCTCGGCCGAAGGCTCCTTTCCTTCTCGGTTTAGTCCTCCCAGTCCTGGTTTTCAGCACCGGACCAAGGGGGCTTTCAGCCCAGGAGGGGGTCGCTCAAGATGTCCCCACCATCGAGGCTCGCTTCACCAGGATCTTCAGCTCAGACACCATGTTCATTGGCAACGCAGCTCTCTCCCCCGATGGACGTTGGATCGTGTTTGACCACTTCCATGAGGGCGGGGGCGACATCATGGTGGTCTCCACCGAGGGCGGTGATCCAATCCGTCTGACAACTGGGCGCAACATGAACCAGATCCCCCAGTGGTTCCCGTCCGGAGACCGTATCGCCTTCCTCTCGGACCAGGTGGCGGAAAGCCCGGGACTCCTGTTCTACGTGATGTCGATCCCCTTCGATCCAGAGACCGGGCGGGCCACGGGCCCGGCCCGGCAGGTGAGCCTGGAGCCCGCCAGAGAGCCCGCCGTCTCTCCCGATGGGCGTTGGATCGCCTACGGCACGTACCTGGGCAAGGGTTGGCTCCGCTTGATTCCGTCCAACGGCGGGACTGCGCGCACGCTCTTCGATATCGAGAACATCAGCGCTCGAGATCCCGTTTGGTCTTCGGACAGCAGGCACGTGTACTTCGTTTCCCGCACCCGCGACCCGGTGAGAAATCGTCTGATGCGGGTGAGCACCGACGGAGGAGAGGCCACGGAGGTGTCCTCGTTGCCGAGCCCCTTTGATGCTATCGCCCCCGATGCCCGGTACCTCGTCCGTGAAACGAGAGACGACCCCGGGCAGGGCCGGGTGCTGGAGCTCCTGAGCCGTCAGGGCGATGTCCTGGGGCAGGTGCCGCTCCACCGAAACATGAACGCCGACTACACCCATGGTTTCACCCCCAACGGGAACGGAACCACTGCATTGGTACGCGATAGACCCGCGCCTATCTTCGTCGCCCCGGTGGCAGGTGGGCCGGTTCGCCAAATCAGCGAGGCCCGGGCCTACGAGTCCGTTCTGGGATGGACGCCCGACAACCAGAAAGTCTTCTATGAGACCCAGCTGAACGGGCGAGATGCGGTCCTGTTGACTCCCGTAGAGGGAGGTCCGACCCTCGAGATCCCCCTCCCCCCGGACGCTACCGGTCCCATCGTTCCTTCGGCGGACGGGCGGTACCTGGCCTATGCCCTCGGTCCGGACGAAGAACAGCCGCGGACGGTCATGGTCAGGAGGATCTCCGATGGAGAGACCCGGGTCCTGACCGACGCCTTCGTTTGGGGCCTGAGGGTCGGCAGCTGGGTCCTGGGACCGGGTGGTGGCGTCACCGACGGCGGGGAGTTCCTCTACCTGGAGCGACACGGGGACCGCCTGGAGCTCCGGGCGTCCCTCCCTGAGGGGCCGTCCCGCCTGATCCGGTCGGTGGCCCCGGGGGAGGGGATGCAGGGCCGGCCCAGTCTCGGTGTCCATGGTGATTGGGTTGCCTACACGGAGAACGCGGGTGACTCCGCCACGCTCTTTCTTTCGATCGGCGAGGGAGAGCGGGCCCAGGCCCTAGTCACCGTCCCCGGGGGACTCGAGGTGGTGTGCTGGTCCTACGACCGCCGTTGGATCGTTTCCCACAACTGGGTGGGTCAGGGACAGGGCTACCAGGTTAATCTCCTTCTCGTGGGTGTGACCCCCGAGGGAAATCTGGCCTCCGAGCCCCGGATTCTCGAAACGGAGACGTCGGCCCCCATCGGTGTCCAGTGGCTCCCCGACAATCAGGCGGTGGCTCTCTTCGGATGGGTGACCAGGGGGAGCGCGGTAACCAAAATCTGGCTGTTCCCAATCCGGGAGGGAGAGTCACCCGTCTCCCTGATTCGGAATGGTACGGCAGGTGTGTATTCCGCGTCCCTCTCCCCGGACGGTCGCTACCTGGCCTACGGAAAGGAGGTACCTCGGGGCTCCTCCATCTGGATCATGGATTACGGGGAGTTCCTCAGGGAGAGGGGGTTGGGAGGACGGTAACGCGAGGTCGCCGTTGGAGGCCCGGGGTAACCGGTGGCTCTTCGGGTACAGGGGGCGCTGTTCATTCACAAACCCTGAGTGCTGTTGGTGGGCTTTGAACCTCTGATCCCCTGACCTCGGCCGTTGAAGCCAGCGCTCTTGCCCATACCACTCTCCAGCCTTTTTGACCGTGGCCGGGAAAGGGAGCCAACCGCTCCTCCCCACCACGATTATGGGCCGATTGGTGTGTCGATTGGGCCGGTTATTGGGCCGGTAAATCCCGGCATGTTCCGGCATGTTTTGCCGGCAAGAACGGCAGATCGTACGTCCTACCAGTGATTTATACGGTTTCTTGCCGGGATTTGATGCCGTTTGCACCCGCCTGATAGGCGTGAGGTCGGTAGTTCGAGTCTACCCAGGCCCATTGAAGGATGGCCGGTTCGAAGAATGGTCGAACCGGCCAATTTGTTTCCCCCCTAAAGAACCCCACTGCGAATCTGGACACTTTGCCTTCTGGCCCGAATCCCCCCGGCCTTCAGATTGTCGGAGCTCGGCTCGCCTCAGAGCCGCCGGATGATCTCGTAGATCTCCTTCCGGTCACCAATTCGGACAATCAAAATGAGAAGGACTTCGTCTTCAATCCGGTACACCACCCGGTAGTCACCTACTCGAACCCGGTAGAAATCCTTCCTGCCCTTCAGCTTCTTACAACTTTGCGGTCTGGGATTGTCTTCCAAGGAGTCGATTTCGCCGGCCACTCGCTGCCTCTCCCTGGTCGGCAAGGCCTTGAGATCTTTCAATGCCCTCGGTGTAACTTCAATCCTGTAGGCCATTTCCTCGGCTCCTAAAGACCGAGTTCAGCCCTCACCTCTTCCCACCGCTTAGTGCCATGCTCCTGTGCTTCTGCAAGAGCTTGAAGCCCCTCGATGACATCAATACGGTCTTCCAACTCCTCCAATAACTCGAGGTCCTCAATGGGAACCATGGCGACTACCGCCTTCCCCCGGCGGGTCACCACATGTCGTTCCTTGGCAAAAGCGGTACGACTGACGAGGTCACTGAACTCCTCTCGTGCCTTGGCCGCGGAGATCTTCTCGCTGGCCATATAGCCCCCCTTTTCTTGACACGATCTTTCGTGTGTACGAATTGTACGTATAGTACAAAAGGATGTCAAGGGAAGTCCCGGGCGTTTTTCTTACTTTGCCCCGCTTCCCGCCGAGCTGATCCTGGCTCGGCCTCAGAAAAGTGGGCCGATTAGGGTGTCGAAAAATCCCGGCATATTCCGGCATGCTTTGCCGGAGAGTACGGCAGATCGTGTTTCCTACCAGTGATTTATGCGGTTTCTGCCGGAACTGGGGGCCGTTGGGTACCCCTGATAAGCGTGAGCTCGGTAGTGGACCTCCGGTTGGGCTATGGCCAATCCTCAGTCGTCTCCGGCCCCTGCGGGGCCTCCGGCTCGAGTCTACCCAGGCCCATCCCAGAACGCGTTGCCCGCCGGGAGTTTACGAGGCTCCCTCCAGGCAACGCGTTTGAGTTTAGGGGCGTTGGTGAATGACTCCAGATTTCAGCGCATCACCGAGAAACAGTCCCCGACCCGAAGTCACCACTCATCGGGGCCAGCTCATCTACGCCAACTTTGCGATTGGAACCGCCCTCACTCGCAGCATGCGACCGGGAACGGTGGCGCGGTCTGGCGACGCAGCTCCACACGCTCCCTTCTCACTGTTTCAAGGGCGCCACCGGCAGGGCCGGGACCATCGTCGCACCGCGCCCGGAGGTCTGGACCTCGAGCGTGCGCGACCGGCTCGCCGTCTTGCCCGTGGTCAGGTCCTCTATCGTCACGGTGATTCGGTAGCTGCCTTTCCCAAACGACCCTCCCATGCGGCGCAGTTCGGGCAACGTGCCGTCGGCCGAGGCTGTGGACTCACCGTGAAAGCGCAAACGGATCGGCTCGCGGTCCTCGGCCGTCTCGCTGGAGCTGACTGCAACGCGCTCAGCCGTGAACTCCGTCGTGTACGGGTTGCCCGCCGGCAGGTTGTAGATCTCGTAGTAGACATCGAACCCGCGCGACGGTAACTGGCGGGTGGGCAGGAGGGCGAGCGTCGCTCCTCCGCGCTCCCACCCGATCTGCGCGTCGGGCTGGCCGAACGCCACATCGCTCAACATCAACTCCGTCCCGTTGTAGTCAGGGATCCGAGTGTATTCCCAGTACACCTGTCCGATGCCCGCCTCCGTCGCATCGATCATGTAGAAGCTCTGTTTAATGTCGCGGGACGGAGGCGCTTGCACCTCGATGTGTGTGGCCAGCAGGTGCTCGTCGCGCACCCGGCGCGGAAGATCGACAAACACGCTGTCATGCCGGTTCGTCACGGAACGCAACGCCGTGTCCGCCAGAAGCAGCGTCACGCTGAAGCGGTAGCGGTTGTTGTCGCCGACACGCTCCGTCTCGAGTTCGCCCGCCTCGACGGCGAACGCGGCAACCGCTGTCGTGCGGCCGCCCTCCCCCCGGAACGTGTAGAGATCGTAGAAGAAGGGTAGCGGGCGCACAGAGCGGTGACCGATATCGGTGCTCGGCAGTGCGACGAGCACATCGGAAGGCCCGGGTTCCCGCGAGGCGACATCAAATCCGAGGCCGCCGGCCGAGATCGCCGTGAGCATCCAAAGGAGACGAACCGGTCCAGTACTCATGAGGCTCGTCGCAGCGCGACTCTGCTCCTTTCTGCAGCGTGAGGTGAGAACCACTTCACCCTATTATTCCCCACAGTGACACGTCCAGTTCCGCGAGCTGCTTTACCTGTGCTTTGGTTCCGCATCGATCCCGGCAGCTCGACTCGCTTCTCGATGACCTCAAGGCGTATCCCAGGCCCGAAGACCGCTCGGCCGAGACGCATCGTGAGGCCCTGCGTGGTGTATCGAAGTCGAGGCCCATGCCGCCCCAGATGGTCGCGCCGGTGGACGAACCCGGCGACCGAGCCTACAGCCGAGCCGGCAACACGCGAAGGAGGCCCGAATTGACCTTCCAACCTGTGACCGTGGCAGCTCTGATTGGGCTGTTCCTGTTCGCCCCGACCCCCACCGCGGCGCAAGCCGACTCGGCAGCCGCTGCGGATCCGGCCGAGTTGCTTAAGAATGCCCGGGACCGCCAGGAAGAGTTCGAGCGGTACCGGGCGAGTCGCATACCGGTCGAGCGGGTGCGGTCTCAGCCGTCCTGCGACGAACTGATTGGGCGCATTTGCATCTGGTTCGGAGGTGAGGGCGAAACGGGCTTCCCGGCGGAGTGGCCCGAGGTAGGCGAAGCGCGCGTCGAGCTGATCTCATTCCTGAAAGAGACGGCCGAGCTTGTGCCGAACCGCTGGGTGATCGGGCAGTTGGTCTACTATATGATCGAAAATCGCGATGTGGACGGAGCCACGCGCGTTGCCGCGGATTGTGGAATTCCCGAGGTCTGGTGGTGTGCCGCGTTGCAGGGATACATCCTGCATCTGACGGCAGATTATGTGGCTTCGGAGGCGGCTTTCCAGGAGGCGCTCGCGTCGATGCCGCCCGAGGAGCGCGAGCGTTGGATGTCCCTACGTTTCGTGCTGACGGAGGACGGGGTGAAGCGATTCGCGGGCATGGACCCGGTGGAGCGGGACCGCCTTTGGGGCCTGTACTGGCGTCTCTCGGACCCACTCTTCCTTGTCGAGGGCAACGATCGGCTGACAGACCACTTCGCGCGCATGGTCGAGGCGGTGAACTGGCGGGAGGCGGCAAACCCGATGGGGCTGCCGTGGGACGAGGACATGGAGGCGACCCTGATCCGATACGGGCGCAACATCGGCTACAGTCGGACGTTCGATCCGATCGCCGCCTTCCGTACTCTAGGTGACACCCGGCGAGTGGTGGGACACCACCATCCAAAGAGCCGCGGCTACCTCTTCCCGGAAATGTTCCTTGAATCGCCGTCGGACGTCCCGCCGGAAAGCTGGATCACCGCGCCGCGCGAGGCGCGCACCTGGTACGCACCCCGGTACTCCCCGGACATGCGCCCGCTGGAGACGCAGGTCGGACGATTCCGGCGGGGTGAAATGATGTTGGTGGTCGGCGCGTACCGGCCCGTCCCGCCGGAGGCGGACACGGTGGGGGAAGAGGTAACCGAGGCGGACTCTGTGGCAGAAGAGGCACCGGAATCGGAAACGCTATGGAGCGAAGAGTTCGGGATCCAGGGACAACCTCATGCGGCGCTCTTCCTGATTCCAGAGGACGGATCGGAGCCGACTTTCGTCCGAGGCTTTGACGAGGAGGGCGTCCTAACAATCAACGCGCCGGCCGGCCGGTACGTGAGCGGTCTGGAAGTGGTCGACCTGGAGGGCAAACAGGCATGGCGCGCACGTCAGGGTGTGGCGCAACTCCCACTGGTGCCTGGCCTCGTCGGTGTGTCGGACCTTCTGATCCTGAAGGAAGGCACACCCCTGCCGGAGAGCCTCGATGAAGCGATCCGGAACGTCCGGCCAGGCGTGCGCATCCGGAGGGGAGAGCGATTCCCTATCGTCTGGGAAGCGTATGGACTGAGGATCGCTGAACCGGTACGGGTAACGCTCGGTTTCACCCGCGGGCGACCCG
>JBDRDQ010000179.1:0-2174 GCA_043820695.1 Gemmatimonadota bacterium
GGCAACTTCTGGATCCCGGGTCGGGGCCCGGGATGACGCGGGGGCGCCTTGGGGACGTAGGGAGCTTTGATAGCTTGTTGAGCAGCCAGCGGCACGGCCTGAATGCTGTCCGCGAGGCGCGGGTTCGGGGGTAGCGCTGGCGGTGGGTAGAGTGGCTGTAGTGGCCAGTTTTGGGGCCTGGATTTGACGCGAAGGGAAAGAGCAACTTCTGGATCCCCGGTCGGGGCCGGGGATGACGCGGGCCGATGAATCCGGCCCGAGAGGGGTGACGGGTGAAAGGCGAAAGGTGAAGAACCTGAAACCCGGACGCTCTCCGGGATGACGAGACGCTTCGGCGGGCAGTCCGGCTTTCGCCGTTTACCCTTCGACAGGCTCGGGGCGAACGGGGGACGAAGCGTTCGCCACCGGGGGCGGCTGCGCTACACGAACGTGAAGGTCCCGATCATCCCTCGATACACCGCACCTCAGGGCCGTTGGCCTCAAGTGCGGTACTCGGGACGAACGGGGTTTGTTCGCCTTGTCGCCGGGTCGGCTTGTCAGCACGGACCCGACGTCCCGACGAAGGCTGTGGTTCGGGCGAGGAGAAGTACACTGGAAGAAGTCCTGCCGCTGCATTCGGATCGCCGAGGGGAGGTCGTGTCATGAGAATGGCGAGGGTTCTGCAACTCGCTATGGTCCTGTCGATAGCGTGCGTCGGTCTTTTCGGCTGCGCATCCGACGAGACCACGGGTCCTCCGCCGGATGCGGGATCGGATGACGAACTCCTCGCCCAAAGGGAAGAGGAGGAGGCCGAGATGGCCGCCCTCTGGCTCTCGGGAGAGCTCACGGCGCCCGATTCTCTCTGTTTGATCCTGAAGGCCGACCTCCACGCCATCCGAGCGGAGTTCAGGGACGAGTTTCCTGCTGTCGACTCGCTGTGGTTTGAACCGCCCTGGACGCCCGGTCATATCTCGATCTACTTCCGCGAGACTGTGTGCGGTGAAATCCGGGAGGGCTCTTACGACGACTGGGATGAACTCAACGCCACATTCGGACTGGTCGGCACACGCATCCATTTGTGGCCATGGGGGAAGTGCACGGTCGGGTTGGATTTCGAGACGATGCTGCACCCTCGTCGGCTGGCCGAGCACTATGGACCGCTGAGAGGCGTGTCGGAGATATGCGTCGGCTATGGGTTGGGGGACTATGCGACCCTCTATCCGTGGGAGACCGGGGGCATCCGGACGTATCTCTTCCGGAAGGCATGGGGAGACTGCCCGGCGGGTTGCATCTACAAGGAATATGCGTATTTCAGAGTCATGCCGTCGGGGCCTGTTCTTGTCGGGTACTACGCGGGCGGGACCCCGCCGGAATGGTGGGAAGAGGCCAGGGCGGGGATCGACGCGTTCTCGGATGAGGTCTACAGGGTATGCCAGTGAGAGCTCCGAGCAGACCCGCTTAGGAGACGTAACGAACGCCGGGATAAACCGGCATGGGGTAGGGTACGAGAGAGACCTGCGTGAAAGGAGTAGCGATCCATCACGGCCCCGAGTCATGGATGTGCATCGGTAACGATGCACGCTAAGCGTTGACAGGGGAAAGCGCGGGCCAGGTATTGACTCGAATGCGAAGGTAGGAGGGAAGATACTATGACCGGTGCGGGCCGGAACCGGCTTTGTCCGTGTGGTAGCGGGAAGAAGTACAAGCATTGTTGCCTCAGGACCGAGGAAGCACAGAGAGCGCCAAAGCAGACACCGGCGATGGATCTTCACCACCGGGATGAGAAGCTGGTATCGGAAATCCTGGGATTCGCCAGGCGGAGCTGGGGAGATGAATGGTTCAAGGAGGCGTCCATCGCCTGTCTGGGGAGAACCACTGATGCGGACGATCCCCACGTGCAAATTGTGGTTCCCTGGGCGCTGTACCATTTCGATGTTGGTGGACGGACGCCGGCGGAGCGTTATCTTCAGGAGCGGGGACGACGCCTGACTTCGGCCGACCGGGATTGGATCGATACCCAACGGGCTGCCTGGCTCTCGGTGTGGGAGGTGCGCGACGTGCAAGCGGGCGTCGGAATGGCTATGCGCGATCTCCTGAGCGGAACCACGCGCTTCGTGCATGAGCAGGGGGCATCTCGCGTTTTGTACCCGAGGGATGCCCTCCTCGCCCGCGTGGCCGATTCGGGGGATATCAGC
>JBDRDQ010000180.1:0-2863 GCA_043820695.1 Gemmatimonadota bacterium
TGTACGCCCGCCCTTGCCGGGCGCGGACGAGGTACAGGTGGAGGCGATCAGGAGGTGCGCCCGTAACCCTCGCGGTGCTCGGGTTCGGCAGCCCTTATACGTTATCGGGCATCGCGCTTCCAGGAGGGGTCTCAGGAAGCATAGATTTGAGAAAGTGGAGCGCCGAGGATGCAGGTGGTGTAGATTCGGCTAGGAGGAACGGCCATGATCATGAGACGCCAGGACATCATCAGCACGGATCCCGAGGTCCTCGGGGGCGCGGCGGTCTTTATGGGGACGCGTGTCCCCGTCCAGAATCTCGTAGACTACCTCCGCGGCGGGGATACGCTTGACGCGTTCCTTGAGGACTTTCCTTCCGTTCGGCGTGAGCAGGCTGAGGTGGCCCTGGAGCTCGCAGGCGAGGCGTTGACCTCCGGTGCGTCTCCTTCTTGACGAATCCCTTCCCCGGCGCCTCTCCAGGCACCTGACCGCTGAGACGGTCCATACTGTCTACGACCGTGAATGGTCAGGACTCAAGAATGGCGAACTCCTTCGTGCGGCGGAGACCGAGTACGACGTGTTCGTCACCGCAGACCAGAATTTAAAATACCAACAGAACCTCCGGGGCTTTGCGATAGGAGTCGTAGTGCTCTCTGCCCGGACGAATCGCATCCAGGACCTCTTGCCCCTCGTCCCGGACCTGCTACGTGCGTGCTCGTCTGTGGGCCGCGGGGAGATCGTGCGTGTCAAGGCGGACCCGGAGGCAGCGGAGGGGTGATCGGGGTCCGGGTGGATGGCGACGCCCGATAACAACCGGGTGCCGCTTCCGCTCGCTACGCTCGCTTCAGTGAAACATGGCCCCATGGCGTTTAGGGTGTGTTTGCAGCACTGATGTTCCTGGGCAGATGGGTGCCGCCGGATGAACGTGTGGTGGGGCCACGTCGGCACCCTAGAAACGTTATGCAACACCTGCTGAAAGCAGGGCATTGCCCAAATCACTCTTGGCGAGGTGATTCAGGATGCTGAAGACGCACCACACCCTGGTGGTTGCGAGAACTCTTCTCTTACTGAGTGTCGCAGGTGCGGGGTGTTCCGGGGGCACTTCACGAGATTCCGGCATAGTGGCGCGGGGAGACCTATCCGCCTTCTCCGAGGAGCCGCTCTACAAAGACACGCTTCACTTGGTGGAAGACCTCAGGGTTGGTGTGGCCGACGGCGATGTCAACTATGTCTTCAGCGAGATCAGGAGTCTTGCTGTGGGCCCCGCCGGGGACATCTACGTCTTCGAACCGAGCGTCGGCATCCGACATTATGATCCCTCTGGGACCTACGTGGGTCTCGTTGCGGGCCTTGGCCAGGGACCAGAAGAAGTACGGGGTGTGATTTCGATGGCCGTGTCGCCCTCAGACGTCCTTGCGGCGTATGACCTCGGAAATGCTAGAGTGATGGAACTCGAACCCGGCCGGCCGGGCCACACCTTCAGGAGACCCGAGGGCGCCCCACGGTATGGGGAGGACGCCTTGGTCTACCATCGCGACGGCTCTTTGTGGATCGGAATCAATCCCCCATTCCCCGAGGTTGGTGGAATCGCCCATCCCCGCCCGATCTTCGCGAGGGTCGACCCGGCAGCCGGCTTGATCAACACGATCTTCACTCCGAGCGAATCGTCGGAGGGTTGCCCCGAACAGTCGGCCTGGATCTACGTCGGAGGATTCTGGGAGGACAAACGCGAGCCCTGGGTTCCAAAGGTGAAATGGGCTCTTGGTCCCGATGGGGTTCTCGCAGTTGGCTGCCCTGCAGACTACACGTTCCAGGTCCTCCATTCAGACGGCACCAGGACCCACGTCACCCGTGGTTGGACACCTACCTTTGCCCCGGAGGAGGAGTTGCGGTTCTTCCAAACCTGGGGCAACATGCCACCTTTGCCGCGGCAGCGCCCGGCCTACACCAAGATCTTGGTCCCTGGAGACGGGCAAATCTGGGTATGGAGGAGTGGCCCGAATTCCGTTCAGGAACTCGACCCCGAGCGGTCCGCAAGGACGGGCGAGACGAGCATGTGGGTGATTGCCACCACCGGTGCCTTTGACGTGTTCGACGTAGAGGGGCACTGGCTTGGCGTAGTCGACCTGCCCCCTGGCGTGAGGTACAGTGGGTTTCCTGTTACACCTCCGATTGTCATCAGGGGTGACACGGTTTGGGCTGTCGCGTGGGATTCCTCTGATGTTGAGTACGTGGTGCGATACCACGTTCAGTGGCCTTGACGCAGATGGTAATTGCCAGGCGTTGCATAACTCACGGTTGCTGGCTCCGGCCGCCTGCGGCGGCCTCCGTCCCAACCGGCCCACGTACGCCGGTGAAGGCGGAGACCAGTAGCGTGGTTACGGGAAGAGCGGTTTATCAGCAGGCGTGTGGAGGGCCGGTTCAGCAACCTAAGAACGTTATCAGAAACACGCGACACAACTCTGAGCTAGCGGTAGCAGCGTCAGGCGTGGCCGATAGAGGGACTATTGAGATCTTGGGGGAACCCGATGAAAGCGTGCTATCTCTCGGTGTGTAGCCTTGGTCTGCTGGCCTGCGCCGCTCTTTCCTGCGGTGACCAATCTCGTGACGCTCAGGGAAGCCGATCGACCCGGACTTCATCACCCTCAGGTTACCCGATCGTTTCGATTCCCGAGGGAGGGTTCCGCCCTGCCCTCTATCTGAGCGACCCGGTCAAGATCGGGGCCAGATCGGAGGCCACGTTCGGCCTCCTCAGCGACATCGAGGTATCTGGCATTCAAGGGATCGTAGTAATGGATTACCAGACATCGGAGCTCCGCCGATTCCGGCGTTCTGGGGAAGAACTGACGCTCCTGGCCGGTCCCGGGGGAGGGCCCGGAGAGAT
>JBDRDQ010000181.1:0-18297 GCA_043820695.1 Gemmatimonadota bacterium
TGCTCTCGCTCCCGCATGGGGCCTCCCGGCGGTTCGGCGGTCACTCGAATGGGTCAAAATCCATTTCTAATCCACCAACCCATTTTGCGAGCTGATTATACAGAAAAGCTCCGACGGCTCCGGCCATGAACCCGAATGCCGCAAAGATAAGTGGCATGCCGATGAGGGCAAAAAACGCAAGGGCCGTACCTGAGTTCAATGAACCCGTGAACAGTTCATAGATCGCTCCGCCGAATGCATAGAGGATCCCGGCGATCAAACCTATGAATGCCATCAGCGTGGCTTGCAGTTTTGCCGAGAAGAGCACTCCGAGTCTCTTCAATTTTGCCATGGCTCACTCGCCTTCCTATGGGGTTCAGGCTTCCAATAACCAACCAGCCCACCATGTAAGGCAAGGAACTTGTTGAGGGAATTCGTCAGAGAAAGGGATTGTGACGGAGGGGTGAAGGGCGGCGTCGAAGCTGCAGGCAGGACAGCCTCGGAGTCCGCAGTGGGATTGTGATGGATGGACGAGGCGGCTCAGCGATCCCCAGTGCGTCCGAGGTAGCGATCAAGCCAATCCGTCGTTTCCCTGATAACCGGAGTCCGCGGCATGATGTGTCCGGTGTTCTCATAGGTTTGGTGGCGCTTGTCTTCCCGGGGGGTCCCTAGGAGTTCAAAAAGCGGCCGCTGAGCGGTCTCGAACGGCTCCACGGAGTCCCGCAGGCCGTTCAGCATGAGAACAGGGATTTTGATTCGACCTACGTAGTTGATTTGATCCACTTCCGGTAGCGCTCGCCCCGACGCCAATCCACCCGAATAGAGGATCGCGGCTTTGAACCGGGGTTCCACAGCCGCATTGATCACGCCCATCCTCCCTCCCCAGCTGATGCCAAGGAAAGCGACCCGGGCGCTATCCACCTCGGGCCGGGTCTCCAGGTAATCCAGCGTGCGTGAAACGTCCTGAATCCACCGGACCACGTACTCGCTGTATCGGCGCGTCTCACTGGGCCACGTTGATTCGAGGCCGTCGCGACGCTCCCAGGTACCTTTCAATACCGGGACCACCACGATCCGCTGACTCCGGAGCAGAAAGTGTAGAGGAACCGCGGAATTAAGGTTGGTGGCCTCCAAAACGCTAGGATTCAGGATTGCGGCCGTACCCCACCAGACCAGAACCACCTGCCGGGGCACCGAGGACTCGTCCGGATGCATCACCAGGGCACGTACCCGCTCTCCATCGTATGCTGCCCGGAAAGAGACGACCTCGTAAGGAAAACCGGCGGGTGTTTTTCCGGATTCCTCCACCTCCCACTCAAGGGGAACAGGATCGTAAGCAAACTGACGGCGGTAGGCCTCGAAAGCCGCATCAGGGACCGGCGTTTCGTTGAAGTAATCCCTCGTGTTGATCTCCACCGGTGCCAACGCTTCATGGCCGTCCGGAAGTCCCTCGTCCTAAATACAGCGGAATCCGTTTCCAGGTGATCGGTCTAGTGGATTAAAGGTTTGAGCGTGAGAAAAGAAGTAACCCGGATCGGTCCAGGCCCCTCCAAGGATGAGGCGGCCGCCGACTGCGGAGTTCCATACCCATTCGCGAACATTCCCGCCGAGATCGTAGGATCCAAAAGCACCCATCCCCTGGAATTGACCGGGTGTGGCGAGACCCTCACCGGCAAAATTGCTGAGGGGGATCACTCCCCCTGCATTCAGGAATACGCCGGAAGCATGGGACCAATGGTATAGGGTAGGGAGTGTCTTCCCTCGCCAGACACAGTAGGCAAAAGCTTCATGCCAACTGACGCCCGAAACTGGAAGATTCTCCGTACCGGGTCGAGGTGCACCCATTTCCCAGGCCGCCGGCCCTTGTTGTCCTGTGCCATCCACGAACCGGTTCAGGGCCTGATCCGGCAGGACCTGGGGGGATCGGAGCCAGAGGTCCTCATCCTCGTAAACGCCGGCTTGAACGAACTCGAGGAACTCCCGATTGGTTATCTCGAATCTGTCGTAATAAAACGACGGCAGCTCTACGGTCCGCGTTATTCCGGTCTCGGCGGTCCACCCGAACACTGTGCCTCCAGGCACCTGCACCATTCCCTCTGGCCAGCTGCCGGCGGGTGATAACGAGATGTCCAAATCGGCCGCGAACGCGGGAACTCGGGAGACGGTCTCGAAGCCCTCCTTTTCGATTCGCCAGTGTTTGATCTCGCTTGCCAACCGGATGCCCTCCACGGGCGTCTTCCCTAGGTGGACCCATGCGTCCTCCGGGGCGGCGTAGGCCTTGACGAACACGTCAGCACCGGGGGGATCGGTCCGGATTGAGACTACCTCCGAGATGGTGCTCCGTAGTTCTTCGAGGGCAGGATCCCCGCCGATGAACCGGGCGGCTTCTTCCGAGAGCGCGAAGGCGCCCGGAATGTCGCCGGCTTCGGCCAGAAGGCGTGCACCGGGGAGGGCCTCCACACGGGCCCATTCAGCTCGGTTGGACGACCGTACGGTCCAGATCAGGCTGACCATGAGAAAGACGCCAAGCCCTACCTCGATCGTCGTTCGCCACCGAAAGCTACCTGAACCCGATCCCTCTCGCCGGGATCGCCGCTCGGAAGCCCGCCTCAGGAATAGCGCGATTCCGATAACCGCCAGAAATCCCACCCCGAGTGCGATATGGATTCCGCGTATCAATCCCTGTGAAAGCCCCCAGGCCTCCCCCAGAACTTCCAGGATCTGAACCGCGACCCAGGCAGCCGCCAAATACGCAATCGACAGGCTGCCAACGGTCTGGTCAGCCAAGGTCTTAAGCCAAGAATCCCGAGCTTGGAACATCCTTTTGTCCACCACCTGGATAGGTGTGGAATACGTTGCGGGTTTGCCGTTCACTATAGGTGGGAGGTGGAAAGAAGAAAAGTAGAAATCCGGCAGCTTCCGAATTGCCCAGCCCCAGGCTGCCGCTGGCGGAGACCGCCTCACCCAAACTCAGGCCTCCTTGATCATCTCGATTAGTCGATCCAACTCCTCAGGACCCAGTTTCTTGTTGTGGACCGTCCGCAGGAGCACCGGCATCCGGACCATGACCTCCTGGTCGTCGAGGACCTCCGGAGGGATTCGGCCCGTCTCAGCCGCCGCGAGGTCTTTTAGGGCCTGCGCTCCGTCAGATCCCGGCTCGAACTCCAGGGCAAGGCAGATTCTCTCCAGCACCTCGTCGCTTTGTGGAGCGGTGAGTCGCCCTCGTTCGATCTTGCTGAGATTCCCGGGATCTACGCCTGCCCTGAGAGCGAATTCCCGCAGTCCGAGCCTCAGGTCCTTACGCCTGGCCCTGAGCTCGTCCCCGAACATTCTCATGGTCTCCTCCTCCCATTTGTAGTGTTGTAACAACATACCAACACTGGAATCAGAAGTCCATGGAAAATGCTCTGCACCGGGGGCGACCTCGTTACCGATCAGGCCGCCCAACTCTCCAGCGCCAGGCCCTCCACCCGGGAAAACTCTTGGGCGTTGTTGGTGATCAGGGTGAGCCCGAGGCTCCTGGCGTGGGCTGGATCTCCGCGAACGTTCCAACCGCCCGGCGGGCGGATCCATGGGCAGTTGAGCGGTAACCGCCCCCTGGGTACCTTGGATCCCGACCGTCGCCCTCGACTTCCTGCCCGAAAGAGCGTTCACGTCCCCCCATGCCTATCCACTCCCCCGGAACTCTGATCCGTTCAATGCTCAGCGCGTGGTTGTCCGGCGCGAAAGCTGGGAGCGGGCAAGGGGGAAAGGGGAAGGACGGTGAGAAGAAGGGAGGTAGGGCAAAGGGGAGTTTGGCGAAGGGGAGTCTGGCAAAGGGGGGTCGGCCAAAGGGGCCCGGCATGGAGGGATTCCCTGACACCCTCCGCTCCAAGGCTCAGCAGTGGGCGGAGCTCTGGGGCCTTCCCGGGTTGACCGAGTCGGTGACCGTGGAGTTCAGCGGCCGCCTCCGAAGCTCCCTGGGGAACTGTCGGCCGATCCAGGGTCGGATTCGACTGGCGGCCCATCTGGAGAACGGGAACGGGGAACTCCTGGAGGAGGTCCTCTGCCATGAGCTGGCCCACGTGGCGGTCTACCGACTCCATGGGCGCCGGGTCCGGCCCCACGGACCGGAGTGGAGGAAGCTTGTGTCTGCGGCGGGTTTCGAAGCGCGGGCGCGCTTCAAGCGGGAGGACGGGAATTTCCCGCAGAAGCCCTCGAACCCGGGGGTGAGAGGTTAACTGAGACTGACAAGGGGGAAGGCCCCGCGCACGCCCCCTTCAACCCCGAAACCGAAGGACCCTTTCATGATTTCTCTCCTGGCCGATCCAGCCTTCTGGGCCGCCCTTCTTTCCGTGACCATGATCCAGATCGCCCTGGGGGCGGACAACTTGGTCATCATCACCATCCTGGCGGGGAAGCTTCCGGCCCATCGGCAGGGGGCGGCGATCCGGCTGGGTCTCTTCCTGGCCATGTTCTTCCGCATCGCCCTTCTGGCCATGGTGAGCTGGCTCCTTTCCTTCGCCACCCGGGTCATTCTATCGGTGGACAGCACCATCCTAGGCCTTCACCTGAAGGGGGCCTTTACGGTAAAGGCTTTGGTTCTGGCCCTCGGCGGGCTCACCCTGATCTGGAAAGGGGTGAAGGAGCTCAGGGTGAAGGCGAAAGGGGTCGGGGAGGAGGTCCGTGAGACCGAAAGCTTTGCGGAGGTGGTGGCGGTTATCGTGGGGATGAACCTCCTCTTCAGCGTCGACTCCATCCTCACCGTGGTCGGAATGACGGACGTCTTTGCCGTTATGGTGGGCTCGGTGGTGATCTCCGTGGCCCTCATGCTGGTCTTTGCCGACCCTCTGGCCCGGTTCATGAGAGAGAACCCGGACTTCGAGATTCTGGGGCTCTTCGTGCTCCTCCTTATCGGGTTCGTGCTTTTCCTGGAAGGCGGCCACGTGGCGGAGGTCTCGGTGAACTCCAGCGAGTTCCCCTACATCCCGCAGTGGATCGTGATCTTCACCCTTCTTCTGATGTTCGGCGTGGACCTCTACCAGAACTGGTGGGAGCGGAAATTCAGGGCGCGGGCCACCGCGCCCGTCGAGTTGGGCCGCAGGAAGAAGTAGGGATCAGGTCATCCTATCTTCTCCGCCGGGAAGTCCTGCCCGCCCTGGTGCAGGACGAACCCCGTCACGGTCCCGTCGGCACCCTTCTGGAAGGTGAACTGGGCCTCCAGCTCCAGGACGAAGAAGTCCACTTCCGTGTACGGCCGCAAGCTGGTCTTCACCTGGTTTGTTGCCTGCGCGAAGAGCTGGCCGTTCTCCAGGGTCATCACGATCTCGAACCCGGGTCTGAGTTCGTAGGTGCCGACGTACTGCGCCAGGAGCTCGGCGGAAAGTTCGATGGCCGTGAAGGTCTTCCGGGGTTCAGGAATCGGTGCCAGAGGGAGTTCCGGACGGAGCAAGTGCTGCCCGATGGCGTCGGCTGCCGGCCCGGCGGTGTTGGAAAGCACTACGACGCCGACCTTCTTCGAGGGGATGATGCCGGCGAACGAGACGTAACCTCCGGTTCCGCCGGTGTGCCAGACAACGGTGTCGGCGCCGGCGTGGAGGTTCATCCAGTTGAGGCCGATCATCCGCCCCGGATTGCCCGTCTCGGCGCGGCCCGCCTGGGCGAAGGCCATCGCCTCCTGCAGCAGCCCACGTTCCGGGTGCAGGTTGGCGTCCAGGAAGGTGAGCATGTCCTCTGCGGTGGACCGGAGAGCCCCGGCCCCAGCCAGCGCCGGTGCGTCCCAGTTCGACACCACGGCTCCCTGCCCGTTGTGCCCCAGCGCCAGGTGCTCCCGCATCCAGGGGGTGAAGGTGACGGCCGTGTGAGACATCCCCAGCGGATCCAGAATTCTCTCCTTAACCATGGTCTCGAAGGAGGTGCCGGCATGCAGCGCCAGGGCATGGCCCAGCAGCCCCACCCCCAGGTTCGAATATTCGAACTCTTCGCCCGGGTCCCGGGTCAACTCGTAGCCGGACAGGAAGTCGTAGAGCCGTTGATCCGTGTAGTCGGCGTAGGGGTTGGCCATGTCAGCGGGCGCCATGTTCGTGGGCAGCCGGGGCAGCCCCGAGTTCTGTTCCGACAGCATGCCCAGGGTGATTTCCTTCCCGTTTCGGGTCGGAATGGTGACCCCCGGGGGCAGGAAGCGCTGCACCGGATCGTCCAGCGACACCTCGCCCTTCAGCGCCATGTCGGCCAGCACCGTTGCCGTGAAGACCTTGGTGATGGAGCCGATCTCGAAAACCGACTGGCCGTCCATGGGCGCCTGGCCGGGGCCCGAATCGCCCCAGGCCACGATTCGGGTGCTCCCGTCGGGCTCCAGCATGCCCACCACAAGACCCGCCACCCCGGCCTTTTCCACCCGTTCCTTCAGGATGGCCAACACCGCAGAGTCCGAGGGGAACCGGTGTTCGCTGCCCGTCGTTGCCGCCACCGTCGCCGTGGCCGTGGGCTGTTGGGCTTCGCCGCTGTAGGGATGTGCGAGGAAAACCGCCAGGGCTCCTAGGGCGGCCAGGGCAGCCATCGCCGTGGTGGGGAGGACTGCCGCCCGCCGGACCTTTGGTTCAGGTCGGTTTTCCGACGAGGAAGAATGGGCGGGCCGGTTGGTTCGGACGCTTGTGATGAGCATGAGCCGGGGGCTCCGGGTCAGGGAAGGGGGTGGGGCGACGGACCCACTACTAGTCTCCGGGCGAGCGGTGTGCAACCGCAGACCCACGGCCTCGACCCCGAAGGGGTTACGCATCCAGTCGAGATTGAAGCGCGCGATAGAGCTGGCTTTGACCCTAACCCCCGCCCTCCCACGCCATCAAAACCGCCGCGTAGGCATCGGCCAGCCCGAATCCGAACAGGTTGTCCTTGCCGGGGGCTCCGAGATCATGGGCCGAGCGTTCGATGATCTCCCGCACGCGCCATACACTCATCGACGGGTGTTCGGAGAGGATGAGGGCCGCAATCCCCGCCACCTGCGGACCCGAGAACGAGTTGCCGCGGATGCGGACCGTATCGGTATCGATGTATCCGCTGTCCTCAATGCCGAGCACCGGGAACCCTTCGCCCGGAAAGGCGACGACCTCCGGCTTCACGAGACCGGTCGGCATCGGGTAATCGCCGTACAGGGCCACGGTACTCCATTCGGCGGGACCCATGCTGCTGAAGGGTGCGAGAACGCCGAGGGTGTCGATGCCACCTACCGAGATCACGCTCGGCACGTCCTTCGGGGATTGGTGCTGGACCGGAATAGGTGCAGTTGCCCGGAAGTTTCCGGCGCCACCTACCAACAAAAGCCCTGCGGCCACCGCGTGGTCGCTCATCATGCGCCAGAAACCCCGAAGGTTGCCGAGGTCCGGCAGGCTGAAGCTCATGCTCATGATGTCGGCGCCATTCTCGATGGCGTATTGGTAGGCCAGGGCCGCGGCGATCGGACGATCCCCCGCTGAGTCGACGTTGTCACCGGTGAGCTTGAGAAGCATGAGTCGGGCTCGGGGCGCCACGCCGGTGACGATGCCGCCTGATCCGTCACCCAGGACCATGCCGGAGGTCATGGTGCCGTGCTGCCGGTCGGTCCTGGCGTTGCCCACGTCGGGGCTCATGCCGGAGATGTCGTAGCCGTATACGTCGTCGATCCACCCGTTGCCGTCGTCATCGACGCCGTTGTTGGGGACTTCCCCTTCATTCCGCCAGAGGTTCGACCGAAGGTCGGTATGGGCGTAGTTCGCGCCGTTGTCGAGAACGGCGACCACGGCGCCCTCGCCCACGTTCCCCAACTCGCTCCAAACCCTGGGGGCATTCAGGTGCCTGACGTTCCACGCGATGTCTTTTCCCGCAGCGGAAAAGGGCGGCCGCGAAGCATCAGGAAGGACCGGGATCGGTTCGGCCGGGAAGGTTGGCGACAGAGGTCGTTCTCCCCCCGCGTAGATAAAGAGCACGTCATCCAGGCTCCTGGCGGTGCGGATCTCTTCGGCCGACAGCTCCAGCGAGAGGGCGTTCAAGATCCAGAGGGCGCGGTCGGCATGGGTTCGTCCGATGGCGCCGAGAATGCGCTCCTGCTCTGCCGCAGCGTTCTGCTTGAGAGTTGCTACCACCTGCTCGCGGAGCACCAGGCGATCGTCGGTCGCGTGCGCCTGCTGGAACTCCTCGATGCCGCCCACCGGGGCGAAGAGCTGCGTACGACCCAAAATGATGACCCGAGCGGACCGCCCCGCGCGCAATGCGTCGAGCAACGGTGGATCGATCTTACCAGCCGGGAGGGCGTCCTGTGCGGTGACGGCACTCGGGACGACGGCGCTGGCCGTCACCGCCGCGCCTGTCAGGACTACCGCCAGAAGTACCGCGCAAGAGATCTGCCGCACGAGGTGAGACATGGAATCTAAGGCCTCGTATTTCAGGGGTGTGGCGTTTGGCCGCGGTCATAGAAATGGCTTCTTTCGGCGGAAACATAGCAACACGGGCATCGACCCATAAATCCCCCGGGGCTTTGGGACCATCTTGCGGATCACGTCCACGATCCTAAGCGTAACTGGCCCCCCATGTCTGCAGAAGTGCGTTCCCCCCGGCGGATGCGCTTCCCACGGGCGGCGATGTCCTCCTGGACGACCTCCACGTTCATCTCGGGGTGAGACAAGCCGCGGATGCGGGATGCGGCCACAGCAGGGCGGGCGTCCGGAGGAACCCGGCCCTGAACCTGCACCCGGACGATCGAGTCCCGGAGAACGCTGGCCAGGGCGCGGTCGAGTTGAGCCTCGAGTTCGTGCCTGCGCCAGAACGCCCCAAGCCCGCACTCCGGGATGAGATCCCTCACCAGCATGGGCCGAGCCGGAAGGGGTAGGAAGTCGTGACGAACCAGCCTGCCGCCGGATCCACCGGGCTCCACCTTCAACATCATGAACCCTTTCTCCTCGCCCATCTCCGCGAATGCGGTGCGTTCGACCGAGCCGGGGTAGAGGACCGGCGTGACAAGGGGGCGCCCCTGAAGATCCTGCCGAAGGACCTGGTGGCGGTGAATGTGCCCTGAAAGGACCGCGGCGAAGTCCGAAGGTAGATCGGAGCAGCTGACAACGTCTGGCGCATGCCGAAAGGTGTAACCGGAAGGACCCACCCTGGCCCCCTCCACACAGTGGTGCATGCATAGGAACCGCAGGTCGGCCTCCTCACGGCGCCAACCCGTACCCTCCAGCAGTCGCGGGAAGCACTCCCGAATGCGGCGGCGCTGGTAAGGGAACCCTGAGACGGCCACCCTCAGATTTCGGGCCACCACCACGCTCGTCCCGGGGCTTCGAAACAGATGCAGCTTCGAATGGCTCGCGAAGCGCTCGTGGGGGATCACGGACCTCTCGTGATTCCCGGGCACGACGAATACCGGAACGCCCGACTCGGCCACTTCCACCAGGAGTCGGAACGCCTGAAAGGCCAGGGAAGGGGGCACCCGAGAGCGGTGGAATACGTCTCCCCCATGGACCACGAGATCCACCTCTCCCTTCAAAGCGGGCTCCAGGGCCCGTTCGTGGTTGGCCAGGAAGTCGGGCCCCCGTCGCCTACGTTCGACCCGAGGCCGCGTAGGCAGGTCGAAGCCCAGATGGGAGTCGGCCAGGAGGAGGAGGCGAACGTGTGGGGGCATACCGGACACGGGTATCGGTGGAAGAGGATCGGGACTCGGGGGAAGATACGCGATTCGGTGTTTGTTCGGTAGTGTCGCCCCTCTCAGATTCTCGTAGACCATGTTCATGGCTCGTCGGGATAGGCGGGCCCGCCCACTTGGTCTCGAAGCCGGTTGCCATGAGATTGGCAGGCCATGAATGAACCCATTCCCACCGCCGATTCCCTGGGGACGCCAGGATTGAAGGACGCTGCTCGTCTCGTCCGTGAAATCGGCCGTCGGCGCACCTTCGCTATCATCAGCCACCCCGACGCCGGGAAAACCACCCTTACCGAAAAGCTCCTCCTTTTCGGCGGGGCCATCCACCTCGCCGGGTCCGTGAAGGCACGTCGTGCCGAACGCCACGCCACCTCCGACTGGATGGACATGGAGAAGGAACGGGGCATCTCCATCACCGCCAGCGTCCTGAGCTTCGACTACCAGGGTTTCCGCATCAACCTTCTGGACACCCCCGGCCACCAGGATTTCTCGGAGGATACCTACCGGGCCCTCACCGCGGCGGACAGCGCCGTCATGCTTCTGGACAACCGCAGGGGAGTGGAGGAACAGACCCGGAAGCTGTTCAGCGTGTGCCGGAAGCGGCGGCTTCCCATCGTCACCCTGGTGAACAAGTGCGACCGGGTGGGGGAAGACCCCTTCGGCCTCCTGGACGACGTCCAGACGCACCTGGGAATCGCCTGTTATCCCCTCACCTGGCCCGTGCGGCGGGAAGGCCGCCTCATCGGAGTGTGTGACCGTCAGTCCGGGCAGATCCTCCTCTACCACCAGACTCAGGACCACGGCCAGACCTTCCCTCCCGTCACCGTCCTCCCACTGGACGATCCCGCCCTGGACCAGGCCCTGGAGCCCGGCGTGCTGGAGCCCCTGCGCGAGGAGTTGGAGTTGCTGGCCGTAGCCGGGGAAGCGGTGGACCCCGAAGCCGTGAGTCGGGGGGAGGCCACCCCCGTCTTCTTCGGGAGTGCCCTCACCAACTTCGGTGTGGACGTCTTCTTTCGGCGTTTTCTGGAGATGGCCCCCCCGCCAGGGCAGGTGGACAGCAACCTGGGCCCCGTGAGCCCCGAGAAGGATCCCTTCTCAGGCTTCATCTTCAAGGTCCAGGCGAACATGAACCTCAGGCACCGGGACCGGGTCGCCTTCCTGAAGGTATGCTCCGGGCGTTTCCAGGCTGGGGCGGGGGCCACCGTCCACCGCACCGGGCGGACCCTGCGCCTGGCCCAGCCCCAGGAGCTTCTTGCCGGGGAGAGGTCCCACGCCGACGAAGCGGTGGCCGGAGACGTGGTGGGCTTGCACGATCGGGGGAACCTCAGGGTCGGGGACACGATCAGCGTGGCCCCGGGTCTCGAGTACTCCGGGGTCCCCCGCTTCTCGCCCGAGCACTTCGCCCAGGTACGCCTGGAAGACCATCTTCGGAGAAAACAGCTGGACCGGGGTCTTCGGCACTTGGCGGAGGAAGGGACCATCCTTCTGCTTTTCTCCGATTCCCTCAGTGGGCCCGTACCCATCGTTGGGGCCGTGGGGCGCCTCCAGTTCGAAGTCCTGGTGGCACGCCTGAAGGGGGAATACGGGGTTTCGATTCGGTTGAACCCACTCCCCTTCCACGCGGCCCGGTGGGTGATGGGCCCTGAGAAAGAGATCCGGCGGATCTCAGGGGGTTACGGCCGGAAGAATGTGGTCGACGCCGACGGTCTCCCCATGATCCTGTTTGAAACGGAATGGGCGCTGAGCCGGACTGTGGCAGAGGAGAAGGAGCTGCAGTTCCACGACGTCCAGCCGGGATAGGGTGGGCTTAGGGCTGGAGAGGGCGGCGATGTGGGAGTTTTGAAGTCACCGTGGGCCCCGCCTCCTGTCACACCCCCCCGTTAACTTTCTTTTCCAACGGCCCACGCGGCCCAACGGAGAGGAGTCCATCATGAAACCCAGCATCACCGACATCGCCCTGGTCGTGGACCGAAGCGGATCCATGCAGCAGAGGAGAGAGGACGCCGAGGGCGGCGTCAACGCCTTCATCCAAAAGCAGGCGGAAGAACCGGGGGAAGCCTTCCTCACCCTGGTCCAATTCGACACGGAATACGAGATCGTCCACCGGGGCATTCCTATCCATGAAGCGCCTGAGTACCGGCTGGAGCCCCGAGGGATGACGGCCCTTCTGGATGCGGTGGGAAGAGCCATCAACGAGACGAAGATTCGCATCGACGAGTTGAAGAAGGCCGACCGGCCCGGGCTGGTGATCTTCGTCATCACTACCGATGGTCTGGAGAACTCCAGCGTGGAGTTCACCAAGGCCCAGATCAAAGAGATGATCGAAAAGCAGCAGGCCAAGTATGGCTGGCATTTCACCTTCCTGGGGGCGAATCAGGATGCGTTCGCCGAAGCGGGAGCCATGGGCATGGCGGCTGGCGCGGTGGCCAACTTCGCCATGGACAAGGTCGGGGCTGCGTACGAGATGACGTCCCAGAAGATCTCCCGCATGCGGTCCCAGCACCGGTCGGGTGAGGAGGTGAAGGACGAGTTCACGGATGAGGAGAGGGAGAAGATGAGGTAGGGAAGGCACCTATAGTATAGGCAGGCCATGATAAGGAACCCTCTTCACTCCAGCCTCCCATGACCCCCCTCCTCCCCAAGGAGCACGGCGCCTATGCCCAGCTGGCCTTCCCCCTTCTGACGGGGATGGCCCTGGCGGTTCCGAGCCTTTCGACGCTCGCGCTGGGTGGCGCGGCCGTGGCCTTCTTCCTGGCCAACGAGTCGGCTGCGATTCTCCTGGGTGCCAGGGGGGTGCGCCTCAAAGATCAGGAGGGCCCAAGGGCCAGGGTCCAGGGAAGCGTTCTATTGGTTGCCGGCGCCGTCCTGGGGGCGGTTGGTCTCGTGGCAGGGTGGCCTGAAATCTGGCCTGAGGTGCTCCTCCCCGCCGTGACAGGCACCCTCCTCTTTCTCATGGTGTTGATAGGTCGCCAGAAAACCCTCGTGGGAGAGTTCCTGGTCATCACAGCCTTCGCCACACTCATCTTGCCCATGGCTGCAGCGTCCGGTGTGGATCCGACTCGGGCTGCCCTGACGGCCACGGTCTGGTGGCTGTCCTTCGGGTTGGGAACGCTGGAGGTTCGCGCCATCAAAGCACGGCACAAAGAGATCGAGCGGGTCCGCTGGACCCGGTGGGCTTCCCCCTTGGCGAGTGGGTCGGTCCTGGCGGGGGCGGTGTTCATGGCGTTGGGCCAGGGGGGATTCCCGGGATTGGCGGGCCCAGGGGCCGCCCTCATTCCCCCTCTTGCTTCAGGGCTAGGGGAGGGGTGGCCGGACTGGCCCAAACGAGCAATCACCCTCGTGGGAAAGCCGAGAAGGAAGGGATCGCTTCCGAGCTACCAAGGTCATCTGCGCGCTAGGTAACATGGGGCGGCCGCGTGACTCGATCCCGCTCCCACTATTGAAGATGTGCCAGTTGAGTGGCCGGGAAAACCAAAAAAGGATAATCTTGTGCAATACGACGGTTTATCCTATTCTTTGGTATGACTGAGATCGATGCTACGCTTGCGGAGGAGCTGCTCTCAGCGGTGGGGGCTCATCTTGCCGAAGGAGGTGACTCGGCGGGAATTGTGGTGGTCAGGGGCAGCAGCATGGCCGTGAGGGGATGGGTGGAGCGGACAACGCAGGATATCGACGTGATTGCCCAGGCAGTCAGGGAGCAAGAGCAGTGGGTCCTGGTTTCTCCGGATCCTCTTCCGGAGGCCCTCGTTGCTGCTACGGGCTGGGTGGTGAACCAAGACGCTGCCGAAGCCTTCCCCGGATTGGTAAAGGACGTGGTCGAGCATGTCCGCGCATCCAGAAAAGCTCCTCGAGAGCGTTAGAGATTCATCCATCGGGATTTGTTGGTCCCAGTGGGTGGCGTTGGGTTCCCCGGGGTCCCCGACGGGTTCGAAACGGGTGCGGGCCATGATCGACCCCGAGGCTCTCCTGGCCTTCAGCCTTTGTCTCTCCGATGAGGAACGGCGACTCGAGGACATGGTCGCATGGTGGGCGAGAGTCGGTTCCCATCTGACCAGCCTTCAACGATTCCGATCCTTGTCCAGGCGCTTCCCGGGACAAGAAGGAACGCGGACCCTCGGAACCTACGCTCGAATGGCCGTGGCTGCCGGAGACAAGCGATGGGCGCGGTACGTCGTACGCCTCGAACGTGACGAGGGTGAGGGGAGAGGAGCTCGAAGGGGACGGGACGAACCGAACCTGATGGAACCCTGCACCCTATGGCTGCGTCTGCGGGCCGGGTTGGGCGTTGGGGCGAAAGCAGACATTCTTGCCTTCCTTCTTGGATCCAACGGCCAGTGGGCTAGTGCCAAGACTATTGCGTTCGCTACCCACTACAGTGGCGTGACCATCCGAAAGGCGGCGGGTGAGATGGCCCTGGCCCGATTGATACGGGATACCGATGACCGCCCCACCGAATATCGTGCGCCCTCAGCTCCGTGGTGGGAACTACTCCAGCCGAAACCGAGGTCGGAAGGACCCGGGGCCGCGGCGGAGGCTCCCGGCTGGCGGTATTGGTCTGAAATCTTCGCGTTCCTCGTGGGGGTGATGGAGTGGTCCCGTGCAGCGGCTGACACGGCTGGAGGGAGTCCTTACGTAGTTGCCTCAGAAGCAAGGGACCTGATGGAGAAGCATCGAAAGGCTTTCACCCTAGCCGGTGTTCAGACCCCGCCAGCAGAGGCGTTTCCCGGACGGGAAGCTCCCGAAGACCTGGCTGAGACCGTCGAGGTGGTGTTGGGGTGGATGCGGGAGGCTCTGTAGGTATCCAAGGTATTCCTGGGAGTAAAGGCTGTTTCGCAGGTAAGGTTCCGACCCCGTCGAAGCACAGAAGGATGGTGACGGAGTTTTGTGTTCTCAGCCCATAGAGAGCACGCGGGAGTCGTATGGGTATATTGGGGCTTGCCCTAAGACGCTCATGAGTATATTAAGGTCTTACTGAATTTACTCACGTGCGCAGCCGAGGGTATCACTACCATGAAACCACGCTACCTCAAAGAGTGCGTCGAGGCGGATCTCGCCGAGAAAATGGTATTCGTGGGCGGCCCACGGCAGGTAGGAAAGACAACATTTGCGCTGTCTCTGCTTGGCGAGGGCCAGGACGAGTCATCGCCCGCATACCTGAGTTGGGACGTACTGGCGGATCGCGAAGAAATACTGGCGGCGCGGATTCCGGGTGGGCAGAAACGCGTTGTGTTTGATGAGATCCATAGGTACGCCCGTTGGCGAAATCTGATAAAAGGACTCTATGACAAGAACAGCTCTTCAATCTCATTCATTGTGACCGGCTCCGCCCGACTCGACTATTATCGCAAGGGGGGTGACTCGCTGCAGGGGCGGTACCACTACTACCGGCTCCATCCGTTTTCAGTCATGGAAAACGACTCCGTCCCGGACACTCAATTGGTAGAACGGATGCTCAGATTCGGAGGATTTCCCGAGCCGTTTCTGAGGGGAGAAACGCGCTTCCATCGCAGGTGGATGCGTGAGCACTCGGCCAGGGTCTTGCACGAGGATCTCCGCGACTTGGAGAATGTCCGCGAGGTATCGATGCTGGAGTTGCTTCTGAGTCACCTGCCGGAGTGTGTCGGATCGCCCCTTTCGGTAGCAAGCCTCAGCAAGCTGCTGCTGGTGGCACACGATAGTGTGGAGCGTTGGATCTCAATATTCGAAAGACTGTACGTCTGCTACCGGATTCCGCCTTTCGGTGCGAAGCGTATCAGGGCCGTCCGCAAGGAGAAAAAGCTGTACTTCTGGGATTGGTCTCGCGTTGAAGAGCCTGGCCCACGGTTCGAGAATATGGTGGCCGGACATTTGTTGAAGTACTGCCATCACGTCGAAGACAGGGAAGGACACGCCATGGAGTTGCGGTTCATCCGTGACACGGACAAGCGCGAGGTTGACTTTGTTGTTCTTCGCGACCGGCGTCCTGAATTTGCGGTCGAGTGCAAGACCGGTGAGCGGAACGTTTCCCCCGCATGCAGATACTTCAGGGAGCGCACGAACATCCCTCGGTTCTATCAGGTGCATTTGGGCAATAAGGACTATGGTGACGCGACGGCCGACACGAGGGTCCTGCCGTTTTATTCCTTCTGCCAGGAACTCGGGTTGCCCTGAGCAGCAACCGGTTACGGTCACCTCCCTCCCTGAACCGGCCTGGTGTATACCACCTCACCACCGATAACCGTCATGTCCGGCTCGATCTTCCAGATGTCCTCAGCCGGGATGGTCATGTAATCCACAGGAATGACTACAAAATCGGCCAGCTTGCCCACCTCGATGGAGCCCAGGATGTCTTCCGCAAACATGGCGTATGCGCCGCCCATGGTCGCGGCATACAAAGCCTCTTCCCTGGTCATGGCCTGCTCCGGAATCCAGCCACCCGGAGGATTGTTCTCCCGGTCCTGCCTGGTTACCGCAGCGTGCAGGGTGTAAAAGGGATTGTAGGGAGACACGGAATAGTCGGTCCCTGTCGACAGCGGGACGCCGAGATCGATCAGGTCACTCCAGATGTAGGCGTACTTCAGACGCTCGGATCCCATCCTGGCTTCAGCAAAGTTCATGTCCTCAGTGGCATGCAGGGGCTGCATGGCGGCGATGATCCCCAAATCGAGAAGCCTGGGGATGTCCTCAGGAATGAAGACCTGAGCATGTTCGAGTGCGAAACGGGCATCTTTGCCGTCGATCCCCGTTGCCTTCAAAGCCCTTTCGTAGGCGTTGATAGCGATATGATTGGCACCATCGCCAATGCAATGGATCCTCATGTTGAAGCCCATTGGCAGCAGCTCGGTCGCTGATTGAGCGATCTGGTCCTCGGTTTGCCTTGGCTCCCCAAAGTAACCCGGATAGTCGGAGTACTCTTCGAGGAAAAGCGCGCCCCTCGATCCAAGGGCTCCATCCGCAAATGCCTTCACGGAGCGGACAAAGTATTTGTCATTATGATTCAGCGGCTCACCCAGCGTCCTGGCCGCGCTCTCATTGACCATCTCGTTGATTCGAATTCTGAGCAGGCCCACCTCGTACAGCTTGATTCTTCGTTGAACCTCCTCATAGTCCGTCATGCTGGCGCCGTGAATCGTCGTGAGTCCGCTGGCCACAGCCAACTGAGTTCCCTCCACGAGGTTGCGACTTCTCTCGAAATCGGTCAGCGGGGGTAGGGGGGGGATGAGCCTTTGGAGCTGCCCGGGAGCTCTTTCCACGAATTCCCCCGTGGGTTCCCCATTTTTGTCCTTCTTGATATGACCACCCTCTGGATCGGGGGTGTTGCGAGTAATGCCGGCAAGTTCCAAGGCTTTGCTATTTGCCGCGCTCCCATGTGTGTATCGGCTGATGAACACAGGATTGTCCGGAGCTACGGCATCAATCAGTTCCTTCCGGAATTCCGGCGGATCCCAGACATCCGACATCCAACCACTCAATACCAGCCACCGCGGCTCAGGCCCCGGCCGCATGCCCTCCCCCGTTGCCAGGGAGTGCCTGATCACTTCCTGCATTCGCTCCACGGAAGCCCACTCACCAATCCCGGTCCTGATATCCGGGACTTGTGGATAGAGTTCTCTCTCTCCGTACCGGATGTGCACATGGGAATCGTGTAAACCAGGGATGATGGTTTTGCCTGCTAGATCCACGACAAAGGTGCTGGGCCCGATATGGGCCCTTACCCCAGCATCATCGCCCACGTAGATGAACGTGCCGTCTTTCATTGCAATGGCGGAGGCTGTTCTGAAGCTCTCATCAACCGTATAGATGGTTCCGTTGACGTAAGCTCGATCAGCTTCTTGGGCGTAACTGACTCCTGCCAGCGTCAGGATGGAGGACACAAGCAGCAAAAAGACGGAACAGATGCTGAAGGATCTCTGCCGGAAATTCATCTTATCCGCTCCCTATTTCTGTCCCTGGAATTGGCCGGATTCTTCCCTCTCGAGACCGAGGAGGTTTCGGGGAAAGATGGGGTTCTCCGTGCGGGCCGGGCAAGGAATCGGCGGAAGACGCTCCCGTCCTGTTCCAGAACCCAGCCGAAGGGCAAGAAGTCAACAGCTGCAATGCGGATGAGGTTTTCCCGGAGCAGCCCCCTACCCGAACACGCCCAATCGCTCCCTCCACGAAAGGAGGGTCACGACGAACGTCACGGCCACGATGACGGAGTAGCGGCTGGCGAAGTACTTGAGCCTATAACGGGGCGAGCCGGTGAGCACTGCCGCATTGTTGGCCATCCGCCAGGCTACCCACAGACAACCTGCGGCCAGCAGAGTGGCCGGGATGGCCAACCCCAGGGTCGTCACGACGGCCTCCGCAGGGGGTACTCCGCTAGGCCTTAGAACGACCGTAACTCCCGCTGTTGTGATGCCCACGTCCCTCACGGGCTCCAGGAACGCGAGGAAGCCGATCGGAGGAGCCAGGCCCAACTCGATCGCGCACACCGCCGCGAGCAGTGCGATGATCGGCCGTTCAAAGGTGAGCGTCATGAGCACGGCGCACGAATAGGCGAAGCCGGAGTACGCCAGGACAGTGACGACATCGGAGGGTGCCTGGCGATTCCAGAAGACCAGCGCGCCAACTGACACAGCGAGCAGGGGAACCAGCGCGGCTCCGGTCTTGGCCCAGAACAGGTGCTTGCGGGGCACCGGGTGTTGGTACAG
>JBDRDQ010000182.1:0-2557 GCA_043820695.1 Gemmatimonadota bacterium
CGGGTACTTGCCCGAAAACTCCCTTAAGACGATGCCGTTGTAGTAAAGGAGGAGGCGTCCGGAAAGAGACGTTCCCTCAACCCCGGTACGCTCATACAGCGCTATTCCGGCGCGAATCTCATCCCCGCTGAGTACGGCCAGGATCTTGAAGGAACCCCCTGCCACTCGGCAGAGGACATCCAAATACTCGGCGTAGCTGTAGATGCTCCCGGAGGGTGAAGAATCAACGAAGTCTCTCCACCCCGAGTATTCGGATTCCCCGAGGATTCGTGCCTCCATTCCGTTGGACCCTGCCGACATGATTCCCTATGGTTTGTTGTTGTTAGGCCGCAACAGTCCGAAGGCGTGGCGCACCGTTGGTGTTACCGGGCCGACTCCCCATAATGAAGACCGATTCCGCCGGAGGCTATGGGCCCGTGGTAGACTGTTGCAATCCCCGTACCCGCCGATGTCGCCGTGCCAAAATGGCATGCGATCCGATTCCCGCCCAGACCCCGGCCATGGGGGCCAATAACTGCGTCGAGTGGAACGTGAGCCATGGTGTGACCCAGGAAATCGACGCGCCCGCAATCCCAATCCCAAGACCAAGACACGCGACTTCGACCAACCTCCTCCTGCCTGGGGTCCTGCCAACCAGACCGGCCGGGAAGGAAAGCAGGAAAAGCCAAAAGACCCCGAGAGTGCCCTCGACAAAGGACGGAGCCCCCTTTAGTCGATGGATCAGCCTCCAGCCGCCTTCAACCCCTGCGGCCAGGCCACAGTTCACTGCCGAGTCCACCTGGAGGCAGCGTTTTCGGCCGGCCCGGAACACGCCCAACCGGACCGTATCGCCTTCGATGCCCCTTATGGCCCCCCGCCACCTCAAGAAGGGCTGATCAAAAAGGAGACCGACGGAGAGGGTCTTTTCCTGGAAAAGAAGGTCCGGACCTTGCACTGCCAGGAGCAGAACTTCTTGTTGCCGACCATCATAGATGGCGAAGACGTGAGAGAGCTCCAAAGGTTCAGGTCCTGCAACGACCGAAACCCTGATGGGTTTTTGAGCCTTAAGGTTTTCCGTTAGGGCGTTCTGTTCGGGAACTCGGGCGTCGGGGATCTGCAGCTCGCCGATCGAGGCAGAAAGAACCTGCCCAGGGTAGGGCTTGAGCCGTCCGAGGTCGTGGGTCCACTGACCGTATAACGTTTGTTCAGAGACTCGAGGCCGGGAAAGCAGGGCGGAGAGGCAGAAGACGGTCAGGGGTAGTAGAAGAGTGGCCATCCGAATTAGCCTAGAAGGCGTGACGATTGCTTTCAGGAGTTGTGGGCTACGTGCTATGATAACTGCCCCTAAGAGGCCTCCTGCGGTATTAGAAACCAGGTCCTCTAGGGAGGCGTACCGTCCCGGGAGGGTGGTTTGCATCAGCTCCACGAACCCGGAAAGGGCGAGAGATCCTCCGACGGCCATGACGGGGCCTTGGAATGCAGACAATCCGGCGCCCAGAGGAAGGAAGAGAAGCAGGTTCAATAAGCTGTCGGCAACGTCCCGGCTGCCGCAGAAGAGGCACCAGAACCTGGATTGGAGGTCGGCTTCCCCCCCTGATGGCCAGAGGGTGATGGCCAAGACCAGTAACCCTCCGGCGCCGGTCAGTAGAAGGGACTGTGTATTCTTCACAAGGGCTCCGCGGAGAAGGAGTGGCCGGAAATTTAACAGGTTCGACCTTGCCGAGGTTCCTTCGGCCGGGAGAAACTAGGGGAGACGTGAATACGCCAGCTGAAACCGAAAGTGCCGGTGCCGGGATCCTCAGAGTTGGGGAGAGATTCAGGGATTTGCCGTGGCTGGGACCACTCCGTCAGGTATTCAGGGGAGGGAGAAGAGGGTATCATCGCCTGCTCCACCCGGTTCGGCGGATGAGGCAGAAGAACCGCCTCGCCAGGGCCCGAAGGTTTGATCGAATCCTGGTTCTTTGCCTTGGAAATATTTGCCGGAGTCCGTATGGGGCGGGCCGTCTGGCCGGTCTGGCGCGCGAGGGAGACAGCCTCACCGTGAGATCGGCCGGCCTAATGGGGCCAGGTAGACCCTCGCCGGACGCCGCTCGCTCTGCGGCCCTCAGGAGAGGTTTGGATCTGGGTCCTCATGAATCCCAGTTGTTGAGTGCTGAATTGGCCGACTGGGCCGACTTGTTTATTGTCATGAGTCCTCACCAAGCGAGGGTTTTGAGGAAGAGCTTCGGTATTTCGGATAGCCAGATCGTCCTTCTCGGCGACCTGGATCCAAAACCCGCTGGACAGAGGGAGATTCCCGATCCTTTGGATCGTTCCGAGGACTTCTTCATGGAGACCTACGATCGCATGGACCGGTGTCTTGGAGAGCTTTTCGCTCTGATTCGGGACCCATCTTGACCGTTCGACACCACCTTACCATAGACGTCGAGGAATACTTCCATGCCTCGGCCATGGAAACCATCCTCCCAAGGAAGGGTTGGGAGGGCCTGGCTCGCCGTTCTCCTTTGCTTGTTGGCAAGATTCTGACCCACCTGGCTGCGGCCCAGGTCCGGGGGACTTTTTTCGTACTCGGCTGGCT
>JBDRDQ010000183.1:0-2601 GCA_043820695.1 Gemmatimonadota bacterium
GCGGAAGTCACGTGCCTCCTGGGCGAACCGGGAGTACTCTCCGTCGTAACGTCCGGAGCGCACCGCCTCCACGGAACACTTGGGGCCGGTAGTCCGGCACCATTCCACCAGGCGTTCGTAGACAGGATTGTCCACCATGGTAACCGTTTCCTCTGCCAGTCCCTCGAGGTCGAGGAAGTGTTTTCCTTGACCGCAATCGCATATTTTCCCTGAAATCCGGAACTTCTGGACGAAGTGTCTCTGGAGCTGGAGGAGGATCTTGCCGATCTCGCGGTTCTGGTAGTCAATGGTCTCCTGCAGGGTGGGACCGTCGGCGTAATGGGGGCGTGGCTCGAGGTGAACCTTCGTCCGCCGCGGCTCCAGGTTTACCGGCTCCGGTGCTGACGGGGTGTAAACACCCTCTTCTCCCTGGGGGGAGGGGGATTCAGGCTCTTCATCGGGGCGTGCGTGCGCATTGGTGAGAATATCGGACAGCCGGGCAAAGTCCTCACTCCTGTCCCGCGGCTTGACCAGGAACCGCTCGATCGGCAGTCTGGAGACGGCTTCGGCTACCAGCCCTACCCATTTCATGGCTCAAGTTTAGTGCAAAAGCGCGGGCCTGTCAAGCACTGGGCCAGTTGACTATAAATGTTGACAGGGTGCGAGCAGGGGGTATAATGATGGTAAGAGAGGGTCAGCTTTCCGGGCCAAACCGGTCCGGGGGCTGGCCCTTTTTCTATCTGAAAAAGGAGGGGTTATGGCACACAAGGAAACGATCCTGGGGGCACTGAGGGATTCCGGCGGCCCCCTCAGCGGCCAGGAGCTCGGGGAGAAGGTCGGGTTGAAGTTCCGCCAGATGCAGACTCAGGTGGGCCGGTGGGTGGACATGGGCCTCATCGAGAAGACCGAAGACTCAAAGTTTGCCCTCACCGAAAAGGGGCAGGCCGAGCTGGTCCGCGACATCGAGGACGGGTTGATGGGTGACTCCGCCGATGACGGCGACGAGCCTTCCCAGGAGAGCATGGGGAGAACTGATTTCCAGCGGTTCATCCAGATCGGAAAGCAGGTGGGGATCGCCCCGCCCCAGCTGATTACGCTCACCGCCAACCACGTCTGGAACGGCGGCGACTACAGGGACATGAAATGGGTAGCCCAGGGGATGCAGCAGATGGCCATCCGCACCGACCTGGCCAGCCGGTGGGTCAACGCCTGGCGCACCTGGCTGCGTACTCCGGAGGATGGCAACGTGATCACCTTCAGCTCGAAGCCGTCCGATCCGGCCGTGGTGGACGGGAAGGCGTCGAAGTCCGGAGAGAGGGCGTCCTATACTCACTCCCTGGTGGACGGCATCCCCCAGTACATGGGGGAGGGAAATGGCGACATGACCAAAGATGACGCCATGGAACTGGCCAAGGTGATCGCCGGCGCCCGGGCGCGGGCTACGCAACCGGCCCAGGCTGCCCCGCAGTCACCCGGCAACATGGTCGAGGACTTCGTCAAGATGTTCGCTGCCATTAAGGAGTTCATGGGGGAAAACAAGCACAATGGCAAGTCCTACATGATCCGTCCAGGAGAGGACGGATACGAGGTGGAGGAGGTCGAGGATACCGGCAAGCCGGTGGTGGTCGACCGGGGCCCCGGGCCGCAGCCGTCACCCAGCTATCTGGTGGATGACCAGGGGGAGATAACCGAGATGCAGCCCGGCCGGCCAGTGGTGATCAAGCCGAAGGGCCCGGCGCCAGCCGCGGGCGAGCCGATGAAGTACATGATCGACCGGGCAACCGGTGAGATGAAGCAGCTGGTCCCCGGAGAGCCCATAGTTATCATCAGGGAGTCCCCCGCTGCCAGCACTACCCAGTTGATGCCCATCCAGGTCAAGGACGCCGACGGCAACCCGATGACGCTTGATCTCAACACCTATATCCGGCTCGATGAACACAAGAGCAAGATCAGGCGCGACGAGGAGGCCCACGATGTGAAAATGGAAGTGGCCAAGGGATTCAAGGATCTTTTGGGCAAGGCGGCCCGGGCGCTGGAACACATGGGGGAGGATTGATATGAAGTCTGGAGCCGAACTGCTGCAGGGACTGAAACGCCAGGGGGGCAGGTTCGCCTTCGAGTTCTTCCTGGAGATGTACCACGATCAGTTCATCGGCATACTGCGCCGGTGGCTGGGTCAGTTCGACCGTGAGGATGTGGCCCGGATGGTAAGTAACCGGGAGTTCCCCGACGTTCCTGTCCACGCCCTGCGGGAGGTCAAGGGGGTGGGACGAGTACCTGGAAAAGATCAGCGTAGTCCGGCTGATGGAGTTTATCGCCGAGGCGGCGCCTACGCTGGCCCAGGCCATCATGGATGAGGCGGAGGCCGGGGCGAACTGGATGGTCATGCTCCGGGCCCATATGCTCGAGCAGGTGCTCTCGTTTAACGCCGAAAAAGAGGAGCGGGTGGAGCCGGTCACCCTGGGGTGTGATGCCTGTGGCAAGAAATGGCCGGTGCCGGCCGATCAGGTCGACAGCGTGGAGAGCTGCCCGTTTTGCGGGCACGGCAAGGATGAGACGGCACCCGACCCCAGTGCCTCTTGACAATTTATTGTAAAGGCGTGACAATGAGGGCATGAGCAC
>JBDRDQ010000184.1:0-4954 GCA_043820695.1 Gemmatimonadota bacterium
TGGCGTGCGCCGGCCTCCCCCGCGGTGCCGGGGGTCAGGAACGGGACGCCTACCTCTCTCTCGCCGGGCAAGCCTTCCAGGGGGGGCTCACCTCCATTCCGGCCAGCGTGGAACAGTGGAAGGCGAGCTTCCAGCCCACCCCCGAGTGGGGGTACACGCCGCCGGGAGGGCCTCCCTACTTCGCTCGCCTGGCGGGACTCCTCTATCGACAGAGCGGCGATGAGAGCTATGCCCGAGAGGCCATCCAATGGCTGGCGGTCCACCATGAGTACCTCGATCTCTTTCCCGAGGAGATGCGCCACTTCCGCCCCGACTACGTGGACGGGGTTCCTCCCCTCACCAACTTCTTCGAGTTCGGCTACTTCGTCGACGGCTACCGGCTGGTGAAAGACAGCCCCTCCATGACCCCGGCCCAGCGCCAGGCCATCGAGACCAGCATCGCCCAGTCGGCCAACTACGTCTTCAAGTTTCCGGAGTGGGGCGCCATGAACCGGGCCATGCTCCGGGCCTACGCCCTGGAGCTGGCGACCCAGGCCGTCCCCGACCACCCCGACGCTCCCCGCTGGAAAAAGATGTCCCGGGTTCTGGCGGCGGACAGTTGGGGGAAGTGGGAGGAGGAGGACGCCCAGATCTATCACCCGGTCTGGCTCATCACCCTCCTCCGCTACGCCGACGCCCTGGGGGACCCCTCCTATTATCAGTTCCCCACGGTCCGTTACTACTTCGACTACTTCACCCACCTCCTGGATCCCACCGGCAACGTGCCGGATTTCGGGGACGCCCGCTGGCACAACAACTGGTCCTGGTACGTGGCCATCCTGGAGCGTGGCGCCAAGGAGTACGACCGGCCCGACTACCGGTGGGCGGCCCGGCGCATCTTCGAGGCCATGGGGCCCAAGGAAGGGGCGGCGGTGGGGGTGGGGGACGGGATGAACCTTCTGGACGCCTACCTGTGGTCCTCGGACGGTCCCGTGGAAGCCCCTCCGGCGGTGAGCGAGGAGGTCATGGAGGACCTGGTGGGCAAGAAGATCGTGTTCCGGGACGGGTGGGAGGAGGAGGCCAACTACCTGCTGTTGAACTACCGGGACGAGGGGCCCTACGCCCTCATGGCCCGGAACTATCTCCGCCACACCATCCCCGTGGAGGAGGAGAAGATGCACCATGGCCACTCCGACGAGAACGCCATCGACCTCCTCATGAGCGGCGGCTCCGTCCTCCTCAACGACGCCGGCTACCGCCCCGAGATGCCCTCGGGGCCCAACGGGGAGAACCGGGCCGACTACTTCCACAACCGGCTGGTGTGGCGGACAGGGAAGCTGGGCAGGGAGCAGCCCCTGTGGGAATTCCTGCGCAACTCCGGCGGCCACGAGACCGTGGAGACCCAGAAGATCGATTTCTGGCGGGGGGACGGCTTCGACGTGAGCCGAACCCGGGCCACCGACGAGAGGGCAGGCGTGCAGTATGACCGGGTCATCACCTGGCTGAAGGAGCCGAACCTCTACGTGGTCTTCGACATCGTGAAGTTCCTCCAGACGGGGTACTTCACCCTGGCCAACCTCTGGCATGCCACAACGATCCTGGACCAGGGGGATGGGTTCTTCGTGACGGCGGTGGACCAGGTGGCGGGTCAGCCGCAACGCCAGGGGACGGCGCTGCGAATCGACATGCCCCAGGGGGGGATCCGTAAGGAAGGGACCTTCCCCATCAAGAGGAACAACGAGGACAACACCGCCCTCTACGAGGCCCTGGCGAGCCACTACCTGGAGGGGCAGGTGGAGAGCTTCGTCACCGTCCTCTCCCCGGTGCCCCGGGAGGGGTCCCACGCCTCCCCCGCGGCGACCATCAGGGTCATCGAGACGCCGGAGGAGCGAGCCGGGATCGGGGTGATGCTGGAGGTGGGCGGGGAGGAGATCTGGGTGGCGGCCAAAACGGACCTGGACTACGGAATCCTCGCCGCCAACAAGCGTCCTCGCTACACCTTCGAATCGGGGAAGGTGACCTACGGCCCCTTCGCGACCGATGCGGACTTCTTCCTGGCCCGCCTGAGGGGGGGAAGGCTGGAGTGGGCCGGGACCAACCTGGTGGGGGTTCGCTACCAGGCCCGGGAGATCTTCGCCGCGCCCTGGAGCACCTTCACCCTGGAGCCCGACGACTGGGCCACCGGAGTGGGAGCCCCCAAGTGGCGCTTCTGGAGCGACGTGGTGGAGGTGGGGCGATGAGACGGTTGGGCCGGGAGGAGGCGCCGTGACGGCCCCCGTCTTCCTGCGAACCGGGGCGCCGGAGCTGGACGGGCTCGTGCCCCTGGTGGGCGGGTTCCTCCAGGCTGACGTCATGGAGATGTCCATCGACGGGGGCACGGTGCTGGGCTTCCGCACCCCCGACGCTCCTTCCCTCTGGATCCGGGACCACTCGGACATGCTCCGGACCGGCCGCTACTACCTCGCCGACGTCACCAGCGCGGTCCAGCACTTCGCCGACACCCAGTCGGCCCGGGGCCGGATCTTCGACTACGTCTGCACGCAACCGGAAAAGCTCCCCTGCGAGAAGGAGAACTGGACCAAGTACGTCCGGGTGCCGGTGGAGGCCGACGTGGAGTATCGGTTCGTGAAGGGGGCCTTCCTGGCCTGGCAGGCGTGCGGAGACGACGAGTGGATCAGCGGGCTGTTGCCCACCATGGAGAAGGCCCTGGAGTACATCCTGGGACACGACTGGTACTGGGACGCCGGCACGGGGCTGGTGAAGCGGGCCTACACCATCGACACCTGGGACTTCGCCTACACGGCGGGGCGCCATGAATGGCTCCAGTTTCAAATCGACGACCACACCTTCTGGGGCCTGTCCCACGGAGACAACAGCGGATACTACGAGGCCTTCCGCATCATGGCCTACCTATTCGGTCGCCTGGGTGACGGGCAGAAAGCCCGGCTCTGGGAGGAGCGAGCCGGGAGCCTTCGGGACCGGATGAATGCCGTGTGTTGGAACGGGAGCTTCTACACCCATTTCGTGAAGCTGGGAGAGTTCGGGGTTCCCGGAGTGGACGAGGAAGCGCAGCTTTCCTTGAGCAACCCCATGGACATCAACCGGGGGGCCGCCACCCACGAGATGGCGGCTTCCATCCTTCACGAGTACATGGAGCGCCGGGCTCGCACCCCGGCCTTCGCCGAGTGGTTCTCCATCGATCCTCCCTTCCCCGACGGCGTCTTCGGTGACGAGAAGCTGATCGGCGGAGCCTACGTGAACGGGGGCATCATGCCCCTGGTGGGAGGGGAGTTGGCGAAGGCCGCCTTCGATCACGGCTTCGAGGCGTACGGCGTGGACATCCTCCGGCGCTACCACGACCTCATCTCCCGGAAAGGGGAGAGTTACCTCTGGTACTTCCCGGACGGGACTCCCGCCAGCGTGGAAACCAGCACCAGCCCCGATGCCCTGCCCACCGACGGTTGGGGTTCCAGCGCCATGCTCTGGGCCCTGGTGAGTGGCCTGGCCGGGATCGAGGACCTGGGGCGGGGATTCGACCAGGTGCGCCTCTCTCCTCGCTGGACCGCCGCCGGCGTGGCGGACGCGGAAGTGGGGGTCCGTTACGAAAGCTCCGGGGCGTCCTTCGGCTACGACTACCGCATGGAAGCGGGGGGAGTCGAACTGGTGGTGAGGGCGCCACGGAGCGCAGTGGACCTCCACCTCCTCCTCCCGCCGGAGGTCACACCCCGGAGCGTGAGGATCGGGGGATCGGAGGTTCCCTTCCGGACCTCCAGGGTCCGGGAGAGTCTCTACCTGGACGTTTCCGGCGCCCTCGAAGGGGAAGCCAAGATTGACATCCTTTTCTCATGACTTCTCGAGCTACCGCGAGAGGATCGCACACCATGACCATCGGGGATGCCCTCTCCCGGGTGAAGGCCATCCGGGTCGAGGCCGCTGAGAATCACGCGGGTATAGTACCGCCTGTCTACCGAACCGCCGCCGAGGAGTTGGGCCGGGCCACGGGGGCCCAGGTGGAGACGGGTGCCGGGCCACGAAACGCGAGCGCCGGCGTTCTCGAGATCGGCGCGAGCCCCGGGCGCCCCCCTTCGGGATCGGTCTACTTCCGCCTGGACAAGGACGGTTCGGGCGTCCTGGTGCCAGGGTCTCCCGGCCTCCTCTTCCCCTTCGTAACCCACCTTCTCCGGGAGCTGGGCCACCAGCCACTCGCGTCGGTGGAGGGTGGGAGGGTGTTCCCTACGGCCTTCTCCTGGATCCGCTCGACCTACGACTTCTTCCTCACCCAGGAGGGGCGGAGCCAGAGGGGGCTGGACCGCGAGGAGTACGTCCGGCGGCTGGCCGAATCGGGCTTCACCCACGCGGAGGTCAACGGACTCGCCTTCCCCAGGGGCATCGAGACGGGGCCCCCCGGCGAGGCCTACCCCATGTTCTACACCTACTGTCCGGCCCTGGACCAGTTCGTGGAGAGCGATCTGGGAGAGGGACTCTATCCCCGGGAGTATCTCTCGGCGAACCTGGATTTCCTGAAGCGGAACGCGGATCTGGCCCTGAAGTACGGCCTCATCCCCGGCCTCCTCTGCTTCGAGCCCCGGAACGTGCCGGAGGAGTTCTTCCGACGTTATCCCATGCTCCGGGGCGCCCGGGTGGACCACCCGTTCCGGAGCTTCAAACCCCGCTACAACATGACCATCACCCACCGCCTGGTGCGGGAGCATTACGCCCAGATGGTAGGGCGCCTGATGGAGGAGGTCCCGGAGCTCGGGTTCCTCTCGGTGTGGAGCAACGACAGCGGGGCCGGGTTCGAACACACCCAATCCCTCTACGTGGGGCGAAACGGGGGGGCCTATCTGATCCGGGAGTGGAAAGACCACCAAGAGATCGCACGGGCGGCGGGAGACAATGCCCTCCGCTTCCTCCGGACCCTGCGGGACGCGGGGCGGGCGGTGAACCCCGAGTTCCGGGTCCTGACGCGAATGGA
>JBDRDQ010000185.1:0-2854 GCA_043820695.1 Gemmatimonadota bacterium
CCCCTGCCCGGCGTGGAGCTTCGGTTGGTGGGTGAATCCGGGGAGACATTTCGGGAAGAAGGCATCCCTGGTGAGATCCAGATCAGGGGTCCGGCTGTGTTTACAGAGTATTGGAAGTTGCCGCAGGTGACCGCCGAGTCCTTCCAGGACGGGTGGTTCCGCACCGGGGACATGGCGGTCCAGGAGAACGGTTATTACCGAATCCTCGGGCGCCTTTCGGTAGACATCATCAAATCCGGGGGCTTCAAGCTCTCTGCCTTGGAGATCGAGGACGTTCTCCGGCAGCACCCCAGGATCCAGGAATGTGCCGTGGTCGGGATCGAAGATCACACCTGGGGGGAGGCGGTGGCCGCCGCCGTGACGACCCAGGCCGGTAAGGAGCTGAGTCTGGATGATCTAAGAGATTGGGCCGGGGATCGCCTCTCCACCTACAAGATTCCGAAGCACCTTAGGGTGGTCGACGATTTCCCCAGAAACGCCATGGGGACAGTGATGAAGCCGGAGGTGAAGAAGTTGTTCAGTACCCCTGGCTTCGAGGGCCGGGAAAAACCCCCCGCCGGGTAACCCGACGGGGGGGTCCTTCTCCCCACCACCCCGCATCCCAACCAGAGCTAGGCGGGATTCACCGTGATTTTGTCCTTGTTCTCCGCCAACCAGGACTCGAAAGTATGGAGTCTGGGATTCAAGGCCCGAGTGACTTCGATAGGCCGTGCACCGCAGAAATAGTCTTGGAAGTCATGCTTGAACTGGAACATGTTTCCCAGATCGTCCGCTCCAGGGAATCCGAGCCCCCGGTAGACATCAAAGGGCACGGCATTGTACCGGACCGGCTCCCCGAGGGCAGCAGACAAGGCCGACGCCATCTGTGCGCCCGTCAGGTGCTCCCCGGCGATGCCCACGGTCTTTCCGATGTAGGTCGATCCACCCTTGAAGATTCCGTAGGCCGAGCGCCCGATGTCTTCTACAGCCATGGCAGGCAGCTTCTTCTCACCCATCGGAAGATTGAATGCCAGTGTTCCGTCTTCACCTCTCTGGGGTCCCATCCCGAAGTGAATCAGGTTGTCCCAATAAAAGGAGGTGAGGAGATTGGTGGTCGGAACGCCCACCTCCTTGAAGATGGCGTCGGCCTCACCCTTCCCGTCGAAATGGGGAACCTTGTAGTTCTCCATCAGGGTCGGTATGCGGTCGTCATCCAGCGGCACCCACCGCCGGGTGTCTTCCAGAGTGGACCAGACCACGTGCTGCACTCCGGCCGCTTTGGCCGCCTCGGCCATGTTTCGGGCCTGGGCCTTTTCGACCTCAGCGGAGAAAGTCTCCCAGAAGTTCGTTACGCAGAAAGCTCCGTGGGCTCCGGAGAAGGCCAGCTCCAGGCTGGCCTTGTCGTTGAGATCCGCTTCCACCACCTCGGCTCCCATCGCTGCCAGGGCTTTGGCTTTGTCTGAAGCAGGGTTCCGGGTGATGGCGCGAAGGGAAAAGGGTCCTGCCGAATCCTCCAGAATGGCCCGGGCGAGGCCGCCTCCCTGGGCGCCGGTGGCGCCAATCACTGCGATGACCTTCTTCTCAGACATGTCGCAACTCCTTGAATTCGGGAAAAACTTCAAGCTAGAAGCAGTTTATCCCGTAAGAACACGGAAGGTTCCAGGTCCGGGCCCCAGCCTCTTTTTCTGCCGCTGTCCACCTCGGTCCAAGGAGGCAGTCCCCCTCCCTCGCGGCATCGGGAGAAACACCCTATCCTGAGGTCGGCATCACAAGCCAGAAGACTTGGGAATCGTGAGGAATTGAGAAGAGCGAACGGAAGGAAGCGGAACATCATGCCGGGTTCGAGCAGAAGAGACTTCATCAAAAACGCCGGGACGTACGGAGCGGCGACGGGGATAGGCCTTGCCGGAGGGTTCGGCCTGGCCAGCCCAGAAGTCGTTGCAGCCCAATCCGCCCATCCATTCGGGTACCCTGAAGGGGGTTTGGACGTGGAGAGGTCTCGACAGCTGGGTTATGAAGGGTTCAAGGGCGTGAATCTGGCCGACGGTACTCGCCACTCCGGCTGTGCCTTCGGAACCTTCAACTCCATAATCGGCCAACTCTCTGAGGTGGGGGGGGCCCCTTACACGGCCATTCCGACACAGATGATGGATTGGGCGGGGGCAGGCGTGGTCGGATTCGGATCTCTCTGCGGGACCCTGAACGGTGCCGCGGCGGCCATCGGCCTGATCTGCAACGGCAGGGATGCCCGGGCATTCATTTCGGATCTCCTCACCTGGTATTCGGAGACGCCTCTCCCCACGAACCTCCTCGCTCCCACCGGCGAACTTCCCCAGAGCATCGCCGAGAGCAACCTCTGTCACGTGTCCCTCACCCATTGGTGCCGGGCCTCGGGTTTCGCCAGCGGGTCGCCCGAACGGGCGGAACGGTGTTCGAGGGTGTCGGGGGATGTGGCGGCGAAGGCCGTGGAGATGCTGAACGATGGAGCCCTGGGCCTCCAGGTCCCCTCCGAGAAAACCGTCTGTCGGGCCTGTCACTACATGGGCCCGGATTATGACAGCGGTCTTTTCACTCACGGCGAGATGAACTGCCTGACCTGTCACATCCGGCTGAAGGAAAAAGACGTGTCCCCGACGGGGCACGGATGATCCTCCGGTCCACCCTCACTGAAGCCTGGGGGGGTGAGGATCCGTAGGGCCCACACAGAGAACCAGATCAGACCTGAACGGGAGGCCCATCATGGACCCTGCACAACTAGAGCTCCTCGCACCCATGGTCATCACCGTCATCCTCACCCTCACCATCGCGGGCGTCATTCTTCTCAAACCCATCGCCAACAAGCTGGGTCATCTCCTCGAGGCCATGGCCCGGGAAC
>JBDRDQ010000186.1:0-5166 GCA_043820695.1 Gemmatimonadota bacterium
ACGAGATCGAGCGGTTGTTTCGGAGGCTGAAAGGCTTCAGGAGAATCTTTTCCCGCTTTGACAAGCTCGACGTGATGTTCACAGCCTTCATCCACTTCGCACTTATTGTGGAAGCTCTCAGATAGTGTTAACACGCCCTAGTCTTTGGACACGGCTGACAGGTTCACGTTGACTTTGGAAGTGGAGAAGTGGACGCTTGCGAGGCGCCGCCCGATAACAAGGCGGGTTCCGCTTCCTCGGCCTGCGGCCGCTCCAGAGCAACCGGCGCGAGCGATGGTGATTCGGGGCACAGGCGTGGATGCATCGGACGGACGTGAACTTACGATCAGAGAGGACATCGCCGGTTCGGAACCCGCAAAACGTTATCGGAAAGCGGCAGGACCATTTGTGGTTCGGTTCGCCGCAGAATTGAAATAGGGGTCAGAAAGCCTTCACCCCTTGTCGCCCAAGGGAACTGCGTCTCCGTGCGCAGCAATGATCATCTCACCGCTTTGGGAGGACTACTATGCAAAGGCGATTTCTTTGGGGCCTTGTGGTGTTGCTCAGCGCCACATCGTGTGTCTCTCCACCCCCAGACGCTCGGTCACTTCTTGAGGGAGCCTGGCGCTTCTCCTCACTGGAAACTGTGTCTGCAAATGGAGAGACGACACAGGTCCCAGTCTACGAGAATCTCCTCCTCTTCACAGCCCGCCATTACAGTTTGGCCTTCAGCCGCGGTGATTCGCAGAGTCCAGCCTACGTTGATACCTGGAACCCAACCCAAGACGAGGCCGCCGCTCGTCTGGCGGCCATCGTGGTGAACACTGGAACTTACGAAACCTCCGGATCCAGCCTCACGACGAGTCCTCTTTTCGCCCTGGTTCCGTCATACATCGGGGGTCGCGCAGAATTCGAGTTCTCCATTTCAGGCGACACGCTGACCTTGAGGACGGTGAGAGTTGCATCCGCCGACGGAGTTTCAACCCCAGGGATTGAGGCCGGTGGACACGACATCTACAAGCTCGTGCGAATGGAATGACCGATCCTCCCTGAGGGGATGAAGGGTTGAGTGTCCAGGGGACTCCGCCGGCCGCGTGACCTGAAGAACGATGCTGGAATTCCGCCGAGGGACGGCGATAGGGCTTGCTTCGGAATTTCGGGTTCGTCCGTTCTCCGGGTAGCCGCCATCCGTTAACATCCCGGTCTAGCTCATTGGCGGTGTAGGTGAGGTCGTCATCCAGTTCCTTCAGTACCTTCTCCCTCGTTCGCTTATCCCGGTGAGGAACAAATAACCCCGGCTCCCTGGACAGAGTCGCACCCTCCTGGGATACCTTCGTTTCGATACGGTACACGTCATATCCGACGTTAACGCCATCGGCCACAGCCTTCTCGTGGGAATAATCTTGGACCACGTTGCCATTGAAATACCCGACAGTCTGGGCTGTCGGAGTCGCCGTGAGGCCGATGATGAAGGCGTCGAAGTAGTCGAGAACCTGCCGCCAGACGTTGTAGATGCTCCGGTGGCACTCGTCCACGACAATGAAGTCGAACGCTCCAATCGGGACTCGCGGGTTATACACAACCGGAAGCGGTTCCCTGATCAGGGGGCTCACGGATTCAAAGAGGGAGCCTTCCTCCACCTCGGCATCGAAGTCCTCTTCGTCCTTCAGGATCGAGTACAGCCGCTGAATCGTGGTGACAACGACCTTGGAGGCCGGGTCGATGGTGTTCTTGGTCAGCCGCTGGACGTTGAACTCCTCCGTGAACTGGTAGCCGGTATAGGGGCTCCGATACTGCTGGAACTCGTTCAGGGTTTGCCGCCCGAGATTGTTGCGGTCGACGAGGAAGAGGATGCGTTTGGCCTTGGCGTACTTTATGAGGCGATAGCAGAAGGAACAGGCGGTATAGGTCTTCCCGCTGCCTGTCGCCATCTGGATGAGGGACCGGGGACGGTTGTCAGCCAGAGAGCGTTCCAGGTTCTCAATCGCCTCTATCTGGACCCGCCACAGCCTCTCTGGGATAAGCGCAGGAAAGGTCCGGAGGAGCCCACGGACCTGCGTTTCCAGGCCCACCAGACGGAGCAACTCCTCGGGCCGATGAAACGTAAAGACCAGTCGGCTCCGAGGCTGAGGATCCAGACAGTTGATGAAGATGGTTTCGATGCCCGTGGATGCGTAAGCGAAGGGGATCGACTCCGTGTAGTGTGGTAGCTCCTCAGGAAGGCCTTCGATGTACTTGTTGATCTGTACTTCCACACCGGAGAGAGTGTGACCGGCGGGTTTGGCCTCAACAACCCCGATCACCTTGCCATCAGCGTAGAGGAGGTAATCAGCGAAGCCGGTGTGAAGAGGAAATTCCCGTACTGCCACACCGATCCCGGCTCCGGTCATGATGTTCATGGAACCGAAGTCTTGGACGACCCAACCGCACTCCATTAGGTGGCGGTCGATATGTTCTCGGGCTTTGTCTTCAGGGCCCACGGGATGGACCTCCTCCCTCATTTAACCAGGGGGGCCGGGCACAAGGATGGAACCTAGTTCGGGTCGAGGGAATGTCGCCAGGGAGAAAGAATGCGGCCTCAGGGATTAGGCCACAGTCTCCTGGGGTTCGGTGGTGCCACGTTATGTTGGATTAGGGCGTGTTAACACTATCTAAGGGCTTCGGCGATGAGCGCAAAGTGGATGAAGGCCGTAAACATCACGTCGAGCTTGTCAAAGCGGGAGAAGATCCTCCGAAAGCCTTTTAGCCGCCGAAACAACCGCTCTATTTCATTGCGGCGGCGATACATAACTCGGTCGTATTCCCATGGGTTAACACGGTTCTGCTTGGGCGGCACGACTGGCGTAAATCCAAGCTCCAAGACCAATTGCCGTGTTTCATCCCCCTCGTAGGCCCGGTCCATGATGAGGGACACTGTGGATTCTTCTGCCGGTTTCAACGTGCGTAACAGCTGCCGTCCTTCGGGCGCATCGTGCCTCTGGCCTGGCGATAGCGAGAAGGTTATCGCAGTTCGAGCATCTGCGGCAACCATATGAATCTTGGTGGTCCACCCTCCACGCGATTTTCCGATGGCCTGTGGACCTTTTTTTTTAACGCGCCGGTGCCGTCAGGATGCACCTTGACGATGGTACTGTCCACCGACATCGCTTCGATCTTGATCCGTATGATCTGCTGCTCCTGCAGGGCCGTAAAGACGCGGTCCAGTACACCTGCCTTGGCCCACCGATTCATTCGTGTATAGATCGTATGCCAGTTACCGAAACGCGTGGGCAGCCCTCTCCATTTGCAGCCGTGTTCGGTCACATAGAGGATCGCGTTAAGCACTTGAAGATTGGAGATGCTCACATTGCCGCGCTGACGCGGAAGGCAACCCTCGATACGACGATATTGGGCTTCTGTGATTTTCATGGCCCCAATATACTACAATTTGCCCTTTAGTGTTAACACGTTCTAGTTGACGATTCCTTTCTTTTTCCAGCCATATTCAAGAGGTGTAGATCAAGGGATAGACGCATGCCCGATTTCCTGGTCCGAGTGACCGCCGATTCCGAGGTCCGTGTTCACGACCGTGCCGCAATCATCGGAGTTCAGAAACATCTCCGCATCAATTTTCCTGACGGTCAGGCGACCATCGTGGTTTTCGACCAGGTAGGAGATTTCGGTGGCGTCTTAGTACCTGTCGGCCTCCAGGCGAACGTAGAGATCGCGGCGGGGAATATCGAAGAGGCCATAGGTCTTGCCACCGAGTTCGCAGCAAGCGTCTTTAGCCTTCTTTGTGTCACTGGCCGAGCGTCGGTTGGACCGGCACGGCCCCAGTGGGCTTATGATACCTCTCCGGAGGTTGAACATCGCGAACTGAGGACTTTCCTGTACGACCCTTTCTTCAAGCTGCCGTCCCGTCATCTCAAGGCTGAGGCCGTATTCCATCTCTTAGATCGCCTCTTTCACCACTTCTTATCCAGAGCAGACGTCAAGGAGGATCGAAAAGAACGCGTCATGAGGGTCATTCAGTCCTTTCGGCGGGGTGTGGCAGACAATGACGACGCTTTGAGTGAATTCACCTTGCACTGGGCCTCTCTTGAGACACTCGATGTAGTCCTCCGGGAACTAGAGGGGTTGGAGAAGGAGCCGATCCTGACGACCTGCGCTGGATGTTCTACGGTCTTCAGCTTCTGCCCCGCATGCGGGAGGGAGGGGACATTCCAGCGAGGTACGGAATTGGTTGGAGTGAAAGATGTATTCCGCCAACTGGGAGCCGAGGCAGAATTCAGAACCCTCAAGCAACTTCGAAACGGGATCGTACACGGGTTCCGGAACTTGAATGAGTGCATTGATTTGGCAAAGCGGAACTCAGAGCTGATGCGAACGGCGGTCCTCACGATGCTTTTCCGAATCCTGGGGGCCGATTCGACTGTCATGGTCGAAACCACCTCCAAACCCACGATCAAAGGAAAGGACCAACCCCACATCAAGCTCTTAGCTGGGGGCGAGTTCGAGCCAGGGGATCTGACGGAACTCGAAGGCCATCCGGGTTTGATTGTTTCCTCAGCTGACCATTTGGTGTGGTATGACGAGGAAGCTGGTAAGCTCCGAGTAAAACCGAGTTGGTCGTTCAGGGCAGATAATGTCGTTAGGGTCACTGTGCGGGGACACGAACTGTGGGGTGAGGAAGGCCGCCCGATTGTCCTTGAGGAGATGGATGCCGAGGTGGTCCCGAAAATCCCCTAAGACGGAAAACTGAACAGGTGAGATTCAGTTCATTTCCCTTGGCGGGTAACAATCCGGGTACCGAAACCCGCTATTCCCTGGCATGGCTGGCCAGCCCTTGAGGGGAGACGATCCAATCAGGTCGGCGTTCTTCAGCGCCCGTCAGCGGTCGGTTCTGCCCTCCGGAGGCAGAAGTCCATTGGGATGGAACGCCTTCTGCCGCTCCTAGACTCACCGAAGTGGGAAGGGACTATCAGCGGCAGATCGGACTACCTACGTACTCCTTTCCCCAAGAGGAGCCTTGGATGTCCTCTCCCTGTTCGTTTATCCGTATTGTTCATGATACTTGACTTTTTGATAAATACATCCTACATCTTGTTTAGTATACAGTACCACCACTATGAGGTAGTCGGTAGCCAAAAGAGGCCCACCATGAAGCAAGTTGAAAAGATGAACCGGCTGAGGACGAACCTGCTAAAG